>CAYJSX010000177.1:0-3891 GCA_964372575.1 uncultured Planctomycetia bacterium | reverse complement strand
CCCCCCCCCCCCCCCCCCCCCCCCCCCCCCCCCCCCCCCCCCCCCCCCCCCCAAAACGTCGGTATAAAGCTCCTCTGGTTTTGCGAAAGGGGCCTCTTGGGCCAGACGGATGGAACGTTCCAACTTCTTTTCCACACCGGTCCTGACCGCTTGAAGCTCTTCGGGAAGAAAGCCGGCCGCGAGGAGGCGCCTTTCGAACCGGCCCAGCGGATCCCACTGCTCTGCTTCCTCCGGGGTCGGCCGCCGACGGTATCCGACGTCAAAATCTTCCCGGGGGCCCACGTGTTCCAGAAAGCGGCAATAGGTGAGGTGCAGCAGCCCCGGCCTCGGATCCGACTCCATCTGGCGAAGGATCTTGCCGGTCCGCTCGATCACCTCCAGGAGATCCGCGCCATCACCGCTTGCCGCGTGGCAGTTTAAGGCGGAGGCCACCTCCAACAAACTGTTAAAGCCCTGACGGTTCGCCTTGGGGGTATGGATGGCCAGGCCGTTGTCCTCACAGACGAACAAGATCCTCAGCTTCTTCAAGGAGGCAAAGTTCAAGCTCTCCCAGAAGACCCCTTCCTCCACCGCCCCATCTCCAAAGAAGGCTACCACCCACTCTTTGGATTTCCGATATTGGTTCGCTAAGGCCCCCCCCACCGCCAAGGGGATCGTGCTCGCCACCACGGCAGAGGTGGCCAGGAGTCCCTCCCGGGGGGCGAGGAGGTGCATGGAGCCGGCCTTGCCCTTGGCGGCACCGGTTGCCTTGCCATAGAGCTCGCCGAAGAAGCCGTCGGTGTCGTCGGTCACCGTCAGGTACAGGGCATGGTTGCGGTAGGTTCCAAAGGTCTTGGTCCCTTTGGGAAGAAGGTGCAACACCCCCACCGGAATCGCCTCCTGGCCAATTCCCAGATGAACCGGCGTCTTCATCTCATCCTTCGAATATTCCTTCCGGATCCTCTCCTCCGCCAATCGGGCCAGGAGCAGCTTTCGATAAAGCGCCAGCGCCTCATCCCGGCTTAAGGACCAGGAGGCCTCTGAGGCGCTCGTCCGCTTAGGTGCGGAAGTAGGATCCGATGCTTTCGGCAACATGGTCGATGTCGTCGTCCGTCAGGTACTGGTGCAGCCCGAAATGAAGGCCGGTTGCGCCGATTCGCTCGGCCACCGGAAAATCCCCCAGCCGGTGACCCAAGAAGCTGAAGGCCGCATGCTGGGTGGCCAGGGAACCGAAGAGGGTCTTGCACTGGATTCCCCGCTCTTCCAGGTGGCGGTACAGCTCCTCCATGTTGCTTCGCGCATCCCGCAAGACCAGCGGGAAGGCGTGTGGAGAAACAAGCTCGCCGGGTCCATTCGGGTAAAGAATGAGCTTGTCCTCCAGGGGCGCGAGGAGTTTGCGAAGACGCTCCAGGTGGCCCCTCCGAATCCGGAAGGTTTCATCAAAATGGTGGAGTCCCTCCAGTCCGACTGCGGCCTCCAGATCGTTCATCTTGGAATTGAAACCGGGCCGGTCAAAATGGAAGTAAGGCTCTCCCCCTCGGCGGCCATGGCTTCGGACCGAGCGGCAAAGCCCCGCGAAGTCGCCATCGGAGGTCACGATCATCCCCCCCTCCCCACTGCAAATCAGATGGGCCGCGTAGAAGCTGAAGAAGCCGCTCAATCCAAAGGAGCCCACCCCCTTGCCGTCGCGTGTCGCCCCGTGCGCCTCACAACAATCCTCGAGGACCTCCAGGCGGTGCTTACGGGCGATCTCTAAGATCGGTGTCATCCGGCAGGGCCTTCCCATCGTGTGAACGAGCTGGATCGCCCGGGTCTTGGGGGTGATGGCCGCCTCGATCGCGTCCGGGTCGATGTTGAGCGTCTCAAGCTCCACATCGACAAACCGAGGGCTAAGCCCAGCGGCCAGGATGCAGTTGACGCACGAGACAAAGGAGAGGGCCGGGGTGATCACCTCGTCCCCCCGCCGCGCCCCCCGTGAAAGCAGGGCCGTCATCACCACGATCCCGGCATCGGTTCCAGAGGAGGTGGCCACCGCGAATGGAAACCCAAAACGTTTGGCGAACCTCTCCTCAAAGAGACGGACATTGGCCCCCTCAGAAACCCAATCCCGAAGGATCGCCTCCTTGAGGTACTGTTGGGCGATGGGGCCGATCCGAATGTGCCCGAAGGTCACCCGGTAAGGAGCTGTTGGAGGCCGCTGGGTGGCGGCATCAAGCGCCATCGGCATCGCCTCCTTTGAAAACAGGGGTCAAGCCCTCAAAGGAATCCAGGAGGTTGCCGGCCCGGGCGTAGACCTCCGGGGTTCCGATGTCCAAGAGTCTTCCGGGTGAACAAAAGACGCCGGTCCTACGGCCTTTCAAGAGGTCCGTCAGGTTATCCTCCAGACTGTAGCGGCCCAAAGGCCAGGCAGAGACCATCGCCCGATCCAGCAGATAAATACCGGCATTCACCCACCCCCGGTGGATCGAATCCTGCGTCTCAAAACCAACCACCTCCCCCTGCGGTCCCAGGCGCCAAACCCCCTTGTGGTTGGCTCCTCCTTCCACCCGGCGAGCCCCCACCGCCACGACGGTAAAAAGGCGGCCGGCTTGTCCGTGCGAGGCCAGCACAGGAAAAAGGGGCTGAGAGACCCAGGAATCGCCGTTTAGGGCCAGGAAGGTCTGGGACTTGACGTGATCCACCGCGTGCCGCAGGGCCCCGCCGGTTCCCAAGGGCTCTGGTTCAACGACCAGCTTCACCCCGGCGAGCTGCGATCGGCACTCCAGGAGGAACTCTTGGAACTGATCGGCCAGATAGTGGGCCGCCAGGATGAAGCGAACAAAGCCCTCCTCTTTCAGACGCAGCATGAGTCTCAAGAGAAAAGGCCTTCCCCCCACCGCGAGCAGGGGCTTCGGGGTAGAACTGGTCAGGTGGCCTAGGCGGGTCCCTCGGCCTCCGCACAGGATCACCACATCGGTGGCCGCCGGCGACAATAAAGGAAAGGGCTCTAAAGGCAGGCGGCGCGGCCGAGGGGCCTCCTGCATCTGCGGCCTGGAGACATCTTCCGGAACGCAGAAGATCTTGGACGCCGGAACATCCTTCTCGATGAGAAGGCGCTGAATCTCCGAGCGCTCCTTGGGCTCAGAGGCGATGAGGATCCGATCGAAGTCTAACCCGGCCGCCTCGTTTAAATCGTAGATGGGCAGAGAGAGGAAATGTTCCACCTCGGAATGGGTGGCCACCACCCCTTCGACCACCAGCCCCATCTCTGAGGCGGTAAAGTAGACAATCTCGGCCAGCGGACCGGTTCCCACCAGAAGAACCTTCCGATCCCCCTGGCTGACCAAGGCAAACAGGTGCTGGCGCAAAAACTGGCGCACCCCTCGGTAATATTGGAGGGAGTGCGCGACATACTCGTTGGCCAGGCGGCTCTTTTCCAGAAGGCCTTGGGGGGTGATGAGATACCGGATCCGATTCTTCTCGGTGCCGGTCTTGTGGATGAATCCGTTGCTGGAAAGACGCCTTAAGGTAAGATTGGTCAGCCCCAGGGCGACTCCGATTCGTTTGGCCAGGTCCCGCTGGGTCGCGTGCGGGGTCTGGGCGACCTCGTTCAAGAGCTGCATGTCCCTGAAGGAGCCGGATTTCACCCCCCCACCTCCGCCTGATTTTGTGCAACCCCTGCCTGGGGTTGCACCGGCCTAAAGGGCCGCTCTGGCCCTCTGACCAAACCCCACTTAAGGCCAGAGAAATCAGGTGGGGGGGTCATTCAACTCTCAAACAGGTGGGAAATGATGAAAGAGCCACCATGTTCATTCTGTGAACAATACTGGATTTTACATCCCGTGTCAATAAAAAATTCAACGAAGTCCTAAACTATAACACGACTCATGCAAATTGATGGATGGCCATGAGATTATCCACTTTCTGCAAGTT
>CAYJSX010000176.1:0-3894 GCA_964372575.1 uncultured Planctomycetia bacterium | reverse complement strand
CTTGCGTAAGAGTTGCATGGCTCACCGCCATTGTTCTTTTACTCACGACTCACGACTCACGACTCACCCCCGTTTTCGCGCAGAAGGCGCTGCGGATCGAGTCGGTCTCGTACGACCAGCACGCCAACCCCAGCGAGGCCTTCACCGTGACGGTGATCGTCAAGAACAACGAGGCGACCAGCCAATCGGTGGAGGTGGACGTCACCCTCACCAATGTGGAGACCGAGGCCGAGACGACCCTTTTACCGGTCCTGACCGGCACGGCCTCGGCCCAGGAGACGGTCACGTTGACGAGAACCTACACGGTGGCCGCCGGCACCTATACCGTCAGCTTTCCCCTCTTTGACGGCGACGGGATTCGGGTAGACCGGGTCGCCGGACCCACGCCCCTCCACATCGGCACCGAGACGGAGAGTCTCAAGGTCTTCCCAGAGGTGATTCCCCTGGGGACGATCCCGCCGGGCCGCTTCATGTTCCCCACTCCCCTCGAGGTCCGTTGGGCCTTCTATCGGTTCAACCGCTTAAGACTCGATCAGCCCTTCTACATCCGGATTTACACCGATAACGCCGCCAGCTACCGCGGGATTCGGGGAGCTCTGCGGCGTAATTCTCCTGCGGGCCTTGTATCGGCGGACGGCCGCTATGTCATTCCGCTGAAGGTCTGGAACCTCAACTATGGCCCCGACACCCAAGAAGGGGGCTGGGACGCTCCCCTGGCAGGGCCGCCGCCCGTTGAGGACGATGCCTTCTGGATCGGCCCTGAACTGTTGGAGGGTCGGCGCAACCTCGGCTCGGCCAACTGGGTGAGAATACCGGATCTGGCCGAGATGACCCCTGAACCCAGCAGCTGGAGGCGGCTGATCGGCCAAGATCCCTTTGATAGCCGATATGTCTCCGACTCGAACATGACCGGAGACATCACCCTAAGAAGCCCCTTCACTTTTTATCTGGCCACCGAGGCAAACGCGACCGCCGCGCAAGGGCAGTATTCGGCTCATCTGGTGGTGGAGCTGTGGAACCCCTGAAAAGGCAGCGATCAGCAACCAGCGACAAGCGATTAACCATTCGTTGCTCGCTGTTCGCTGCTTCTTTTCTATTCGCTATTCGCTATTCGCTGTTCGCTGCCTCTTTTCTATTCGCTATTCGCTGTTCGCTATTCGCTGCTTCTTTTCTATTCGCTATTCGCTGCTCGCTATTCGCTGCCTTTGCTGCCCAGGAGCCCCCGGCGGCCGACCTCCTGGGCCTGGCCCGGGCGGATCATCTCCTGCGCCAAAAGGAGTTTGAGGCCGCCCTCGCGGAGATGGGACACCTCTCCAAGCCGGCCCAGGAAGATCCCTACTTCCGGGATCAGGCCTCCCGCGCCTTCGCAGGTCTGTACAGATCTTCCAGGAGAGAATCTTTCCTGGCCGCTCTGCCCCCCTTTGGGGGCAAGGCAATCCAGACGGTGCGGGTCACCCGACGCAGGCAGGACTCCGATCGCAACTCCGACCAGACCTCAGACAACCGTGGATTACAGGTCAACGAGCATTTCGAAAGCACCCTGGGTCGTAAAGACTGGTGGAACGGCCGGCTCGTGCTGGATGTGGACGGCTTCAAGAACGGCCACAACGACGTGCGCTACCGCACCGTCCTGGTCGATCTCTTCAAGGGCTCAACCCATCTTGCCCTGGGAGACAGCGCGACGTACGCCAGTCCCTATTTTCTGCGGGGGGCCCGCCTTCGAGGGGTGCAGCTCCTTTTGCCAGGCGAGACGCACGAGCTTCAACTGGTGGCGGGCGGCTATCCCTTCTGGCTGGAGGACAGGGACGCCTACATCTATCCTCGAACCGTTTGGGGCCTCCGGGATAAGTGGCATCTGATGGCCGACCGCCTTCGGCTGGGGGCGAGTCTCTTTCAGGCGAGGGACTCCGAGAAGATCCGAACGATCGACGTGGCCAACCGGCCCAGGGACAATGTCGTCTACAGCTTAGAGCAGGAGATGAAGCTCATCCCGGACGTCTGGTCCCTGCAGGCCTACGAGGCCTACAGCGTCACCGACGACGACCTCCTCACGGAACGCTTCGGAAATGCCCGGAAGCTCAAGGATACCGCTCTTCGGGTCGATTCGTACCTGATCCAGCCCCTCTTCAGATGGAGGAGCCGGTACGAACGGACCGGCCCGGAGTTCCGGATCCTCACCGACATCCCTTCGGGGTCGGTGGTCAACCCCAAAGGGATCACCGCCGATCGGGAGTACATCCAGCAGTACTTGGATTTCTCTCCCTTGGGCCCCTTGGACCTTGATCTGGAGGCGAGCTGGTACCGGAATGACCTGGACGACGACAGCACCGTGGAGCAGACCCGACAGCGGTGGGCCACGGTACAGGCCGGCTTCCTGGTTCCTGAGGGCTGGCCCAGACCCGGCCTGCGCGCCACCGCGACCGAAACGATCTCTGTACCCGGCTCCACCACCCGTCCCTCCAAGACCCGCAACCTTGACCTCAGGGGTGAGCTCTCCCATCGGGTGGGCCCGTGGTCCTTGACCGGTTTTGGCACCTTCGAGGCGGAACACCCCCTGAAGGACAAGATCAGCTTCGACGAAGAGACCCTCTGGTCCGCCGGCGGACGGTTCTCGCGCCCCTTGGGCCAGCGCCTCTTTTGGTCTGGCCGTTATCTGTATCGCTTCTTTGACGAGGTCTTCGACGAGCAGCGCCTCCGGGACCACGGCCACGAAACGAACCAGAACCTCTCCATCCGGCTCTGGTCCGCCGCCTCCCTGGGGCTTGCCTACAGCTACCAGCGCGGGATGCTTCGGGGGGCCCTCAGCGCTAAGAAGGTGGATGCCTCCCGCCACTTAGGCAGCGCCTCTTTCTCCTGGCCGTACATCTGGACCCGGTGGGACAAGAGCCGCAAGCTCACCCTCCACCCCACCCTCTCCTATACCTTAAGCGACGCAACGAACGACCTGGGGGAGCGGTCCCTCTTTTCCAGCGGGCTACGGGCAAGCTACGAGGCCTACCCCGACTGGAAGCTCCAGCTCGGTGGGGAGTTCCGGTGGGACGATGACGACGAGGCCAACCAGGTGCACACCGAAGAATCCCGCCTCTGGCTCCTCCTCACCACCCACTGGCGGTAGAGCCGCGGGGTTAGGCTCTACCCCAACCTCCCCTTGACACCCCTTCAAAAGTAAGATAAACTTGTTATCGATAGGATAAACGTAAGAAAGGAGCGCCATGACCCAAGTCACGGTTTCGTCCAAGTATCAGGTGGTGATCCCCAAAGAAGTCCGCAGGCAGATTCCCCTTCACACAGGACAAAGACTGGCGGTGGTCGTTAAAGAGGGGCTCATCACGCTTGTTCCAGACCGGCCGATCGCGGCCTTCCGTGGATTCCTGAAAGGAATGAAGACGGGTCCCTTTCGGGAGAAGCAGGACCGTCTATGACGGTTGTGGACTCCTCCGGCTGGCTGGAGTTCTTCACAGACGGCCCGCTGGCTTCCGCCTACGCTTCTTATCTCAAGAGCCCTGCAGAGGTCGTTACCCCCACCATCGTCCTCTACGAAGTTTACAAGCTCATCAAACGCCAAAGGAACGAAGAAGAGGCCCTGGCCGCGGCCGCTCAAATGGGGAAAACCCGCTTAGCCCTCTTGACCGATACGATCGCCTTAACCGCTGCCGATTTGAGCCTGGCTCACCGCCTGGCCATGGCGGACGCGATCGTCTATGCCACAGCCCTTACCCAAGGGACCAAGTTGGTCACGAGCGACGCGGATCTGGCTTCCCTGCCCGGGGTCGTTTTCTTAAAGAAATAGGCAGGGGGCTTACGCGGCGGTCCGCAGCGCGGAGAGGGCCACCGTTCGCCCTTAAGCCCTTCGGCTCCGTTCGTCCTTAAGCCCTTCGGCTCCGTTCGTCCTTA
>CAYJSX010000175.1:0-3904 GCA_964372575.1 uncultured Planctomycetia bacterium | reverse complement strand
CCCCTCTCCCGCGAGGGGAGTGGGTAAGAGGAAGCCAGTGGGGGGAGGTATTGAAAGGGACTAAATATGGAAGGTGTAGCGGTGGTTGGGACTGGCGGCGTTTTCTTTGATCTGTGAGATCAGCGTTTCCAGGGTGGTTGCCGTAAGGGTAGTCTCCACAGCAGCTTCCATCTGGCGCCAGACGGCCGCGGTGGGATCTGGAGTGGGTGTCCGACCCTTAGGGTGGGTCCTGGGCAAGAGGTCTGCCGGTTCCAGAGATCGAAAGATGGTGCTCACCGAGATTTGGTCGGCAGGCAGTTTAAGCCGGTAGCCGCCTCTGGGGCCTCGCTCCGCCTCAACGATCCCTGCCCGCTTTAAACGATGGAGGAGCTGCTCGAGGTATCTTACCGGAAGGCCCTGTCGCTTGGCCACCGCCGCGATCCGGACCGGGCCGCTCGCCTGATGGAGGGCCAGATCCACGAGCGCGCGCAGGGCATAAGAGACGCGGGAAGGAGGTTTCATCTGATTTTGGATTTGTGATTGCCGATTGCGGATTGAAAGGGGTTCGAAATCCACAATCCACAATCCACAATCCACAATCTCAACGAAGTGAGGGATCTCTCCATCTAAAACTCCTCGAAATAAGGGTCCAAGCTCAAGTAGCGCTCGCCGGTATCCGGCAGGATCACCACGACCGTCTTACCAGAACCTAAGTCTCTTGCCACGGCAAGGGCCGCCCAGACGGCCGCCCCGGCGGAGATCCCGGCCAAGATCCCCTCCTCCCTGGCCAGGCGCCTGGCCATCTGATAGGCATCGTTGTCCTCTACCGGCACAATCTCATCGATGATCGAGCGGTCCAGCACCTCTGGAATGAATCCAGCCCCAATCCCCTGAATCTGGTGCGGCCCAGCCGGCTTTCCAGAGAGGACCGCTGAGGCGGCCGGCTCCACGGCGATCACCTTCATCTGCGGGAATCGCTTCTTCAGGACATCCCCATTGCCGGTGATGGTGCCGCCGGTTCCCACCCCGGCCACAAAGGCATCGATGTTTCCTTCCACCGCCCGGAGGATCTCCTGCACCGTGGTCTGTCGGTGAATCCTCGGATTGGCCGGATTGGCAAACTGGTGGGGCATGAAGGCCCCGGCTGTTTTGGCGGCGAGCTCTTTGGCCTTGGCTACCGCCCCGGCCATTCCCTCTTTCACTGGAGTCACCATCACCTCGGCCCCGAACCGCTCCAGAAGAGAGATCCGTTCCATGCTCATCCCCTCCGGAAGGGTGAGGATTAGGCGATACCCCTTGACCGCCGACACCATGGCCAGGCCGATCCCGGTGTTGCCGCTCGTGGGTTCGATGATCGTGCTGCCCGGCTTCAAAAGGCCGCGGGCCTCGGCATCCTCCACCATCGAGAGGGCGATCCGGTCCTTCACAGAGCCGCCGGGGTTGAAGGCCTCCAGCTTGCCCAATACCCTCGCCATCTGCGGTTCCACGATCTTGGTCAGCTGAACCATGGGGGTATCCCCAATCAGCTCCAGGATTGATTTCGCCACGCCGCGCTTAGGCATTAAAGCCTTGAAACCACTTTCTCATGAGCTTCCAGGGTTTTTTCAATCTCCCGCTTCCCGTGCGCCGTCGAGACAAACCAGGCCTCAAAGGGAGAGGGAGGCAGATAGATTCCCTGAGAGAGCATCCCTCTAAAGTAGCGGGCATAGCGGCGGCAGTCCGCCCGGCGCGCGTCGGCGGCCGATCGAACCGGGCGCTTCGTGAAAAAGAGGCTCACCAGCGACCCCGCTTGGGTAACCACAACCGGAATGCCAGCCTGGGCGCTGATGGCCCGAAGCCCTTCGGCAAGCTCTCCCCCTGCTTCATCCAATCGCTCATAGCCTTTTGAGCGGCGCAGTACCCTTAAAGTCGCCAGCCCCGCTGCCATGGCAATCGGGTGCCCGGCCAACGTCCCGGCCTGATAGACCTTTCCCTGCGGGGCGACAAGCTTCATCAGCCTGGCAGGTCCCCCGTAAGCTCCGATGGCGAAACCTCCGCCGATCACTTTCCCTAAGGTGGTCAGATCAGGCCTAACCCCAAAAAGGCCCTGGGCCCCTTTGTAGCCCACCCGGAACCCGGTGATCACCTCATCAAAGATAAGAAGGATTCCGTGCTTGGCTGTCAGAACCCTCAAGCCCTTAAGGAATCCGGGTTCCGGAGGAATCACCCCCGCATTGGCCATCACCGGCTCCACGATCACGCAGGCGAGCTGCCTTCCATGGCGGCGGACCGCCTGATGAACGGCCTTGAGATCATTAAAGGAAACGGTGAGGGTATCCTCGGTGACCTGCGGTGGAACTCCGGGCGAAGCCGGAATCCCCAAGGTCGCCATCCCAGAACCGGCCCGAGTGAGCAGGGCGTCAGCATGCCCATGGTAGCTGCCGTCGAACTTGAGGATCTTTCGCCGACGGGTCGCGGCCCGGGTAAGCCGGATGGCGCTCATCGCCGCCTCGGTCCCTGAGGAGACAAACCGGATCTGCTCGATCGCCGGCATCGCCCGGGTGATTTCCAGCGCTAAGGCAGTCTCCCAGGGGGTCGGCGTCCCGAAGGTGGTTCCCCGCTTCAAGCCCTCCTGCACCGCCTTCAAAACAGCCGGGTGGCGGTGCCCCAAGATGAGGGCCCCCCAGGAGCCGACATAGTCCAAGAGCTTGCGCCCCTCCACATCCCAGAGATAGGGCCCATCTCCCCGGTCTACAAAGAAGGGCCCTGCGCCGACCGCCTTAAAAGAGCGGACCGGCGAGTTGACCCCACCAACCAGGTAGCGTTTTGCCTGCCGCCAGCAGGAGGCGTTGGTCATATCCTTCCTTTGGAAGAGGGGGCATGTTGGGGCAGCGGCTCGTTCAAGAGGCGCACTCCCCCTTGCCGATCTCAAGCTTGAACTCTCCAATGGCCCCCAGGTCCTCGTACAGATCAGGCCTCTCCGAAAAGGGCGGCAGGGTCCGGAAGGGATCCATCTCCTTCTTGAGCCGATCCGCCCCGGCCCGCTGGGCCCATTCCCGGAACTTCTCGTTCGGCTGGCGCTCATCCCGAAAGAGTGTAAGCAGCCGCTTGGCCGCGTCCGGAACCCGCTTGGCCGGCACCATCCCCAGCCGCTGGCCGAACTCCGCCACGCCCTCTGCCGTCCTGCCGCCCACCATCACCTGATAGTGGGGCACGGAATGGCCGTTGAGTTCTGACGCGGCCCCGTGGAACCCGATATCGGCAATGTGGTGCTGGCCGCAGGAGTTGGGGCAGCCGGAGATCTTGATCGTGAGGTTTTTAAGCGCCTCATCATCCAACAGCGGCCGGCCGCCATTGTTAAACAGCTCCCCAAAGGTGATGGCCAGCCCGCGGGAATGCGTGATCGCGATCTGGCAGGTGTCCGCCCCGGGGCAGCGGGTGATGTCGGCCAGGTGCCCGGCGTCCGTGTAGGCGATCCCAAGCTTGGAGAGCTCCTGGTAAACGGCGTAAACATGCTCCTTCAACACCCAGGGAAGGAGGAGGTTCTGCCCGATCATGGTGCGCAGCCTCCCGCCGCTGAACTTCCGGGCGACGGCCGCGACCCCCCTCATTTGGGCGACGGTGATGTCCCCCAGGGGGCAGCGGATTTGAATGGCCACGTACCCCTCCTGCTTTTGCGCGAAGAGATTCGTCCGGCAAAAGCGGTCGAAGGGCTCCGAGGCGACGGTGAGTAGCGGTGGAATCCCCTGCGGCTTGGCCGGCGGATCCTCTTCGTAGATCGGGATCTCCCAGGAGGCCTTGCCGGACTGGGTCATGAGGGTGGCCCTTCTTTCTTGGAGGAACTGCTTGCGGAACTCCTCGATTCCCCATTTCTTGATGAGGAACTTGATCCGCGCCATGTTCCGGTTCTTGCGCTCGCCGTGCCGGTCAAAGAGCCGCAGGACCG
>CAYJSX010000174.1:0-3951 GCA_964372575.1 uncultured Planctomycetia bacterium | reverse complement strand
AGCCTCCCCCTGGCGAGGCCCAGGGGCCTGAGGCGGGCTTGGAAGAGCTGGCCATGAAGTGGGGTCTGGCCCAGCTATCCGAGATTCACGTGGTGGCCATTTCTCCTGAGATTCTGCGGACCCATCCGCAGCTTACCGGGTTGGAGGAGCGGCCGTTAAAGCTAGGTATGGCCTGGATCGTGGTGGTGCCAACGGAGCGTGAGGCGATGATGGATCTTCTTGTAAAATGGATGGGAGAAGCCCAGGCCGTTGGCTTGGAGGAGTACGGCTCCGAGGCAGATCCTGTCCTTAACCGCTTTGGAGAGTTCGCCTCGTATGCAGGGCTGACACGGTTGGGCCGCCGCTCCCTGGGGTCCTTGGAAGGTGGGAGCCTTCGGGATATCCTTCGCACCATCCTGGCCAACCTGGCCGGGCTGGAAGAAGGGTTTATCAACGAGGAAGACCTCATCCACTTAGAGGTTCTCTTAGGGAAGCTGGCTTGATCCCTGCCGGCACTTCGTGTAAAATAAATAGATAGACAGTATAAAAATGAGGAGGTTTATTTAACATGTTGAAGCAAGGATCTCAGCGCATCTTGGGAGCGGTTTTCGCCTTTGTCTTCATGACAACGACCTCATCTCCGGTCTGGGCCCTGCGGCAGACAGGTCTTGAGGAGAGCCCTGAGCGCGTAAAGCTCGCCAACGCCCTGTTGGGTCAAGGCCCGCCGGCCTCTTTGAATCAAAAGCTCACCACCTTCCCGCGTATTGGCGGCCTGTCCGATTGGCTCGCCGCCGGCTTGGAGGAAGGAGAGGAAAAGGACTCGCTTAAATCTCCAGATCCTGACAGAGCCTCTCTGTGGCATGAAAGGTTTACTCAGTTGAAAAAGGCGGGAACGTTTCAGGACGAAGTGCCCCCCGAGGCCGAGATCATAGCCTATCGGCAGATCCCGCTCAAGGATCGCTATTTTAAAGAAGGAAAACTACCCTGGATGGTCATGATCGATAAAGAGGACTTGCGACAAAAAATAGATTGGGAAGCCGCCATTCGCGCAGCCGAAGGAAGCGTCGGGAACTTTCTTCGTTATCTGGGGGATAAGGTGCTTGCCCTCCAAGAGGTGGCAGAGTTGGCTGTGGAGCTGGTCCAAGAGGGGGAACGGCTTCAGACCCGGATCAGAGCCCTTGAGGTCAAGCTGCGGGAAACTCAAGCAAAGGCAGACGAAGACCGCCTGAACGCTGAGGCAGCGGCGAAAGACTTGAAGGGGCAGATCGCCGAGTTGGAGAAACTTCTTAGCGAAAATGAGGCGGCCCTCCGGGAAGCCAAAAACAAGGTTGCCGCCCAGGAGGCCCAGATTGAAGCGGGCAAAGCGGAGATTGGAAGATTCAAAGAAGAGGTGGAGAAACTTCAGGGACGTCTTGACAAGGCAGAAGAGGAGGCAGCGGTAAATGAGTCGGCCATAAAAGGTCTTAAAAGCATTGAAAAGGAACGCGATGAAGCACAGGGCAAGCTCCAAGAGAGCCAGGAAAGCCTTCGGTCTGCCAACGAAAGACTTGCCGCACTCGAGACTCAGATCTCGGCCCTCGAAATCGAAAAGGACGATCTTGCGAATCAGCTCTCCGAAGCCAACCAAAACCTGGGGAAGGAACGGCAAGCGGTCGCAGATGCAACCGAAGCTAAGCGGCAAGCCCAGGAGGCCTCGAGTAACAAAGGGAATGAGCTCACGGTCCTGAATGAGAAGTTCGTTCAAGCCGAGGCGACTCTCAAGCAGACCCAGGCCGATCGCGACACCGCTCAAAGAGAACGTGACGAAGCGAAAGCGGAGGTCGAAAAACTCAACGAGAGTTTGGAATCCGCCCGGAAGGACCTCGAGACGCGCGGAAGAGAGCTTAAGGAAACTTCAGATCGTGCGGCAACCCTACAGGCCGAGATCACTCAACTCAACGATAAGCTTAACGGTGCCAAGAAGGAGCGTGAGCGGGATCAAGCTGCGATCAATGCCCTCCAGGCCGAAAAGGACGATCTTGCGAATCAGCTCTCCGAAGCCACCCAGAAGTTACAGGAAAAGGAAAAGGAGCTCGCTCAGGCCAACCAAGGCCTTCAGGCCTCCAGCAAAGAAAAGGAGGAGCTCGCATTACTTAAAGCAAAATTGACAGGTATTCGCAAGGTGATAACCAATGCTGAAGAGAAAGCTCAGGTTGCCAATGGAGAATTAAACCGGCTTCGAGGGGATCTCGCTGGAACGGAAACGAAATTGACTAAGCAGATAGAGAGGGCCTTGCGAGCTGACCAGAGAACCCTAGAACAGCAGGGGACGATTCAACGCCTAGATGAGAGAGTAACGGAGCTCGAAAAGGAGATCGAAACCCTTCGGAGACTGTCAGGGATTGCACGTTCGGAAGATGACCTCTCTGTCACTTGGGTGACATTGAGCAAGATGGCGATTGCAGGGGCTCGAATTCGAGGCAGTAATTCTCGAGAACCATTGTTCGTTCCGTTGGTTCCGTTGGGGGGGAGCAAGCCGGTCGGTGCCTTAGGCGTCTGTTTGGGTGAGCTCACTGAATTCGGTGTTCAAGAAGAGGAATACCAGGCCGTTGCCAAAGCCGTCCAGATGCGCCTTTCGCAATCAAATCTCCTGGATGACTTAGGGCGTTACGATCCGACTGCTACCACTATGGAAAACAGCAGGATTCGCTCCGTTATCGAAGTTACCTTAAAGGAGGCCGTGGTGGAGGCCCATGGCGCTTTGATGCAGCATAAGAGCCAGGATTGGGAACCTACCGAGAGGCTCTCAGCAGTGGTGGCCCTTGTTACAAATGGTGTCCTCTTTACAGCGCATGTGAAGGGGAGCAGAGTCTATGTAGGCAGGAAGGGTCAGTGGGATCCCAAGAAGCCGGCTAATAACCCTCCTGAGCCCAACCAGAAGGCCCTAGGCGGCTATGATTTTGGGCCCTCGGATGTTTACGTTGTTGAAACTCCTCTCACCTTTGGTGATGAGATCTTCTTGTACCCAAAGGGCAGGAAAACAGATGCCGTCGCAACAGGAAATGTTTCAACCCAGCTTGCCATACCCTTTTTAAGTTTAAATGGACGTGCCAGGGCGTTGCAGGGCACCCTGTACGATCCCTCGTTGTTATTGACTGTGGCAAGGTTATTAACTGTGGCAAGTGGATTAGAGGAGCCTACCCTGGCTGAGCTGCTGACTGAACTTGAGCGTGGACTTCGTGTCGGTCCAAAAGAGACAAGTTTGCATCCTGCCTTGGTGCGGCGTGCAGTATCGCGAATCGAAGCGTTAGCTGCCGAAACCGATGCCGAAGTAGCTATGTCGGCACGAAGGGTTAAGCAGGGCATCCGACAGGTGACCCTGGAGGTTCTCTTGGAAGCTGTGGAACCACTCCGGACTGGAAAGGGCGGATCTTGGACTGAAAGCGATGTGCTTAGGCCCACCGTCTTTCGGTTTGATCATTCGAACACCGTGCCATGGGCTCTGCCAGTAGCCTTGGTAGGGGTACCTGTTGCTGTTGTAACTGAGTACGAGACCGAGGCCAAGGTCCTTCGGAAGCTCTTTGAGACGAATAAAATTCCGGAGGGACGCTACCTTGTGGTTTCAAGAGAAAAGGCGCTTTGGGACGATGAGGCGCTAGAGCGGCTCTTTGAGAAAAACTTCCCAGAGTGGAGCTATTGGATACAACCCGTGCCACCCGAAGTCGATCTGCTGCAAGTGGAAAAGTTCTTTCAACAGCATGGTTTGATCTTTTATTCGGATGTCACAGACGTCGTAGGTAAGACTGAGGCCTACCTGGATAGCCTGGCTTAACCTCTCTATGCGTCAAATCGTCGCGGGACTTTTGACCTTACTGCCTAACGTGGATAGAATGCGCCTTAAACCGGTACCATTTCCAAACGTGCAGGGTTCCGCGCCGCCGGCCTGGAGGAGGTGCAAACCTACCTGGAGAGTCTCGCCTAAGGCATGCGAAA
>CAYJSX010000173.1:0-3994 GCA_964372575.1 uncultured Planctomycetia bacterium | reverse complement strand
ACCACCTGTTCTCCTTCCCATTTGGTCTGGCCGTAGATGGAGACCGGCCCAATCTGATCGGTCTCCTGATAGGGACGCCCCAACATCCCGTCAAGGACAGAATCGGTCCAGATGGCGATCAAGAAGGCACCGCTGGCCGCGCAGGCCCGGGCCACCGCCTGCGCCCCGCCCACATTCACCCTCCTGGCGGCCTCAGGATCTCGATGGCAGGCATCCACATCGGTCATGGCCGCGGCGTGGATCACCACCTCAGGCCGCAGCTCCATCAGGCGCTTCTGGACGGCCTGCTCGTCGGTCACATCCACCGCCTCCAGGGCAGCAGGTCCCTTTTCCTTGGGAAAGGGAATGGTCAGGCCCCTGGCCCAACCGAAGACCGAATGGCGAGGTGATAACGCGCCCAGGAGAACCCACCCCAGCAGCCCGGTGGCCCCGGTGACCAAGATCCGCATGAATCAGGCTGTGCGGGTGGTGAGACGATCCTTCAGAGGGCGCCACCAGTCCGGGTGATCCTGGTACCAGCGGACCACCTGGCGCAGTCCTTCCTCAAACCGATGCCTCGGGCGCCAACCGAGGTCCCTGACCTTGGCCGAAGAGATGGCGTACCGACGGTCATGTCCAGGACGATCCTCCACGCGGCGCAGGAGACTTTCTGGCCTTCCCAGAACGCGCAGGATCTCCTGGGCCACCTGCTGATTGATCTTCCGCTCGCCTGAGCCAACGTTGTAAATCTCACCCGGCATCCCTTCCTGAAGCAGCAGGCCGATCGCCTCGCAAAAGTCTCCCACGTAGAGCCACTCTCGAATGTATTGGCCGTCTCCATAGATCGGAAGGGGCTCCCCCTCCAGGGCTTGGGTCACCAGTAGCGGAATGAACTTCTCTGGATATTGAAAGGGTCCGTAATTGTTGGAGCCCCGGACGACTACCGCTGGCACGCCATACGTCACAAAATAGGCGCGGGCCAGAAGGTCGCCGGCCGCCTTGCTGGCCGAGTAAGGGCTGTTGGGAGCCAGGGGGTGGTCCTCTTGAGCCTCGCCATCGGTCAACGACCCGTACACCTCATCGCTGGAGATCTGGATAAACTTCTCCGACCCGCTTTTCCGAGCCGCCTCCAAGAGGACCCGCGTACCCAAGACATTCGTCCTTAAGAAATCTTCCGCGTCCACGATCGAACGATCGACATGGGTTTCCGCCGCAAAATGGACCGCCGCCTGGCAGCCGTTGAGGGCCTCTTCCACGCGCGCCGGATCTGCCACGTCCCCTTGAAGGAACCGATAGTGGGGGTTTCCTTCCAAATCCTTCAGATTCTGGGGATTGCCGGCATAGGTCAGCTTATCCAGGTTCACCACCTCGATGTCGCTTCGATGGCTCAAGAGCCAGCGGATGAAGTTGGAGCCGATGAACCCCGCCCCACCGGTCACCAGGAGACGTCTCAACGGGACTTCTCCTTCTTGGAGACGAGGGTGCTGGCCCTCAAGAGGGAATCAAAGGTGCCGCAGTCGGACCACCACCCCTTTAAGATCTCGTGCGTCATCTGGCCCCTTCGGAGGTAGACATTGTTGACGTCGGTGATCTCCAGTTCCCCCCGGCGCGAAGGCCTGAGGGTCTTGATGATGTCAAAGACCTGGGCGTCGTACAGGTAGATGCCGGTCACGATGTACGGGGATTTCGCCCGCTTGGGCTTTTCTTCGATGGCCACCACCTTTCCCCTGCGCAGGACCGCCACCCCGAACCGTTCAGGGTCCGGCACCGACTTTAAGAAGATCTTCGCCCCCACCGGCTGGCGCTTGAAAGATTCCACGTAGGGCGCGATGCCCTCTTCGAGGATGTTGTCGCCCAGGATCACCACAATCTTTTCCCCATCGGAGAAATGCTCGGCCAGACCCAGCGCCTCGGCGATCCCCCCTTCCCCTTTCTGATAGGTGTAGTTGACGTGCCTCAGGCCGAAGGCGGCGCCGTTTCCGATGAGCCGTAAAAAATCTCCGGCGTTGCTTCCGCCGGTGACGATGAGGATGTCCCGAATTCCCGCCTCTACCAGTGTGGCCAGCGGATAGAAAACCATCGGCCGATCATAGACCGGAAGGAGATGTTTGTTGGTGACGTTCGTCAGGGGCCGCATCCGGGTCCCCAACCCCCCCGCCAGAATCACCCCCTTCACTCTGCTATTTCCTCCAATTGAAAGGGATGGCCGGGTCAAAAGGGTCGTGTCGGTATTCATCGGGAGAGCTGTAGTTGTACGGCAGGGTGGGCACGTTCATGATCATCGTCTCGCAGTGGGGATCTTTGCCTTTAAACCCGTGGTAAACCTCGATCGGGATCTTAAGCAAGAAGGGCTCCTCCGGCGACATCCAGAATTCGTTGGCCGCCCCAAAGGTGGGCGAGGAGCGCCGAGCGTCGTACAGCCCCACGAGCGCCCGACCACACAGACAGACCCAGTGGTCCGTCTGAAGCTTGTGATAGTGCCACGCCTTCACCGTTTCCGGTCGCGCGGTCGTCACGTAAGCCTGCCCGAAGCGCTCAAAGATCGCCTCGTCGCTTCTTAAGATCTCCATCAGCCGTCCCCGCTCGTCTAGAATCACCTTAAGCGGCTTGACCTGAACCCCGGCGATGAGCTGATCCACCTTAGGCAGACTCGCCACGCCCCACCCCCACGTAACGGAAGCCGAGTTTCCTCATCCTGCCCGGATCAAACAGGTTCCTGCCGTCCACCACGACGGGGTGCCGCATCGCCCTCTTGAGCCTTTCTAGGTTGATCTCTTTAAACTCGTTCCATTCGGTCATGATCACCAGGCAGTCGCACCCACGCGCCAGCGCGTACGGATCCTTGGCGAACGAGACCCCATCGACCAGCGCGCGAGCCGCGGGCATCGCCTGGGGATCGTACGCCGCTACCTGCGCCCCTGAACGGGAGAGGGCCTCGATCACATCCAGAGAGGGGGCAAGGCGCATGTCGTCGGTGTCCGGCTTGAAGGAAAGCCCCAGGAGGCCGATCCTTTTCCCCTTGAGGTTCCAGAGCTCCTTCTCCACCTTCTGGACGATGGCCTCTTTGACCTCGGCGTTGATCTTCTGGACCGCCTTCAAGAGCTCAAAGTTGTAGCCCAGCCTTTCCGAGATCCGGATGAAGGCCTCGATGTCTTTGGGCAGACAGAAGCCCCCGTAGCCCGCCCCAGCCCCCAGGAAGGCCGGCCCAATCCTGGGATCCAACCCCATCCCCTGGGCCACCTTCTCGACATCAGCGCCCACCCGCTCGCACAGAACCGCCACGGCATTGATGAAGGAGATCTTGGTGGCCAGAAACGCGTTCGAGGCATGCTTGATCAGCTCGGCCGAGGCGATGTCGGTGACGACGAGCGGCGCCGAAAAGGGCCTGTAGAGCTCCCTTAAAATCCCCTCGGCCCGCTTGGACTCCACCCCCAGCACAATCCGGTCCGGATGGAGAAAATCCTGGATGGCGGTGCCCTCCCGCAGAAATTCAGGGTTGGAGGCCACGTCGAAGGAGGCCTTGCGCCCCTTTAAGGCCGTCTCGAGGGTCTTGCGGATCCATCTTCCGGTTTCGACCGGCACGGTGGATTTCTCAATGATCAAGCGGTAGCCGCGAAGGCAAGCGGCGATTTCCCGAGCCACATGCTCCACCCCGCTTAAGTCGGCCTCCCCATCCTCCTTGGGCGGGGTTCCCACAGCGATGAAGAGAACCTGCCCACGACGAAGCCCATCACCGATCGCGGTGGTGAAGTTCAGGCAGCCGGTCTTCAAGCCCTGCCGAACCAGAGGTGCCAGCCCCGGTTCAAAAAAGGGGACCCTCCCCTTTTTGAGAGAGGCGATCTTGGCGGGGTCATTGTCGACGCAGACCACCCGGTTGCCCAAATCGGCAAAGCAGGCGCCGGTCACCAAACCGACGTGCCCTGAGCCTATGATGGAGATTTCCATGGGGAATCTTCTAAAAGAAAAGGGTATTATACCATTACCGTCGGGGAAAGTTCCGACCCGACTTGGGCTG
>CAYJSX010000172.1:0-4033 GCA_964372575.1 uncultured Planctomycetia bacterium | reverse complement strand
GGATCGGCCCAAAAGGTGTAGCCGATTCCCACGTTATAGGTGATGTTGCCCACCGTTCGGTTCTGCAGATTGGGGCGGTAGCTGAACTGGTATCCCTTCCACCGGCCAAAGGGCGCCGTCACACCCCTAAACCGGCTGTCCAGATAAGGGGGTACGCCGCCGCGCGTCACGATCAACTCGGTGAGGAGGGCTGGGTAGACCCCGCGCAGGTCCCCCCGGGTCTCTCGAATCCGGTAGCTCTCCAGGGCCTGCACCACCGACCGAACGCCCTGAAGAACGGCCGATTCGTTGCCCACCATGTACATCCTGAAAAGCGACGGGATGGCGATGGCGATCACCACCAGGATCACCGCGATGGCCACCGCCATCTCCACCAGCGTAAAACCTCTTTTGGACTTCAGAATAATTCCCCTCATCGTTTGCCTCCCTAAAGGGAAGTTTACCTTACCGGGCGATGACCTGCGTTAACTTGAAGATCGGCAAGAAGATCGAAAGAACGATCGACCCCACCACCACCCCCAGCACCGCGATGATGATCGGCTCCAGGGCGCTGGTTAAGCCGTTCACTGCGGAATCGACCTGCTCGTCATAGAAATCGGCCACCTTGGTGAGCATCTCATCCAGGCGGCCGGTCTGCTCCCCCACCCCAATCATCCGAACCACCATGGGGGGGAAGACGCCGCTGGCGGCCAGAGGGGCGGCGATGTTCTCCCCTTCCCGGATCGAGTTTCGCACGTCAAGGACCGCGCGGGCCACGACCGCATTGCCAGCGGACTCGGCCACGATCTCCAGGGCGCTCAAGATCTGGACACCGGACCTGACCAGGGTGGAGAGAGTCCTGGCAAACTTGGCGATCGCCACCTTGCGGGTGATGTTCCCCACAATGGCGAGCTTGAGCATCGTCTGATCGAACCTAAACCTTCCCTTGGGGGTCTTCAGGGCTCGACGCATCAGAAAGACCCCTAAGGCCAGGGAGGCCAAGATCGGCAGGAAGCCCTTCTGGGCAAAGCTGCTGACCGCGATCAGGATCTTGGTGGGCAGGGGAAGGTCGGCCCCGAGCTGCTCAAAGATCTCCTTGAAGGACGGGATCACCTTGAGGATCAAGACCGCCGTGATCACGACCGCCATGGAGATGACGATGGCCGGATAGACGCAGGCCGATTGGACCTTGCGCTGCAGGGCGGCGCTCTTCTCCAGGTAGGTCGCCAGGCGGTCCAGGATTTCCGAAAGGTGGCCGCTGGTCTCGCCGGCCTTGACCATGCTGATAAAAAGGGGAGAGAAGACGCTCTTTTGCTTGGCGATCGCCGCGGTGAAGCTCGTCCCCCCTTCCACTGCTGCCTTGACATCCAGGACGATCTTGCGCAGAGACTTATTCTCCAGCTGCTCGGCCACCGCATCCAGCCCCCCCACCAGGGGGATCCCGGCATCCACCAGGGTGGCCATCTGCCGGGAGAAGATCGCCAGGTCGTCCATTCGAATCTTGCCGACCCTCCGGACCTTTCCCTTTCCGGCCGTGACCGAGACGATGATGAGCCCCTTGCGGTGCAAGGCCTCCAGCACCACCTGCTGGGAGGCCACCTCCAGCGTACCGGCCACGGTCCGCCCATCCTCCATCTTGGCCACATAAGAAAAGATAGGCATCGGGTTTCCTCTGTAGGGCTACTCCTCGCTCGTGACCCGTAGGACCTCATCCAACGAGGTGCGGCCTGCCAGAAGGTGTTCGATCCCCTCCTGCCGCAGGGTCTTCATGTCGTGGCTTGTCGCGTAGGTCCTCACCTCGTCTGGGGGCCTTCTAGCGATGATCAGCTCGCGGATCTTGTCGTCCACCAGCAACGCCTCCAGGATCGCGAACCGGCCCCGGAAGCCGGTCTTCCGGCAGTATGAACAGCCCTTGCCCGTCAAGAGCTGCGTCCCTTTGGGTAGCGCGATCCCGAGCTCTTTCAACCGGGCTGGCTCCACGTCATCGGGAACCTTGCACCGGGGGCACAGCTGACGGCACAGCCGCTGGGCCGCCACAAAGATGAGACTCGAGGCCAGCAGGAAGGGATCCACCCCCATGTCCACGAGACGGGTGATGGAGGTGGGGGCGTCGTTGGTGTGCAGGGTGGAGAGAACGATCTGGCCGGTTAGTGACGCCTTGATGGCGATGTCGGCCGTCTCTCCATCCCGGATCTCTCCCACCAGCACCACATCCGGGGCCTGACGCAGAAAGGCGCGCAGGGCGGAGGCGAAGGTCAACTGAATCTCGGGATTCACCTGCACCTGGGTGATCCCCTCCACCTGATATTCGACCGGATCTTCAACGGTCAAGATGTTTCGGCCCGGCTCGTTGATCTGATTGAGGACCGAATAGAGGGTGGTGGACTTGCCGCTGCCGGTGGGTCCGGTTACCAGGATCATCCCGTAGGGCCGGGCAACCGCCTTCTTGAAGGCGGCCAGCGACCCTGGCAGAAAGCCCAGTTGATCCAGGCTCACCGAGAGGTTGCTCTTGTCCAGGGCCCGCATCACGATCTTGTTACCAAAGGAGATGGGCAGGGCCGACACCCGGAAGTCCACCTCCTTGCCCTCCATCCGGACCTTGAAGCGCCCGTCCTGCGGCAGGCGGTTCTCGGTGATGTCCAGACCCGACATGATCTTGAGCCGGGTGATAAAGGCACTCTGGTGGCGCTTGGCCAGCGCAAAGGCCTCCTGCAAGGCCCCGTCCACCCGGTAGCGAACCCGCACCGCGTCTTCGTAGGGCTCCACGTGGATGTCGCTGGCCCTTGCCCTCAGGGATTCGGAGATCATCAGGTCCACCACCTTGACGATGGAGGTGCGCTTGAGCGACATCCCGAAGGCGGACAGATCGACCACCTCTTCTTCCGAGGGACCGGTACGAGACAGCTCCGATTCCGGCACAGACTCGAGGAACGCCTCGATCTGCTCCACCGGCTTCTGGTAAAGCTTGGCGATCGCCTGGTCGATGTCGGCGCCGGAGGCGATGACTGGAGAGATCTCGAAGGTGGTCAGCATGGAAAGGTCATCAAGGGCCAGGATATTGAACGGATCTTCCATCGCCACCGAAAGTCTTTTTCCGAGCCGGGAAACCGGGATCAGCCGATACTGGCGGGCAATCCGCTCTGGAACCACTTCGGCCAGGGAGGCATCGATCGCGTAGCGGGACAGATTGATCGGAGGCAGGCCCAGCCCTTTGGAAAAGGTGGCCAACAGATCCTGCTGGGAGATCACCTTCTCCTCCACCAGGGCGGATCCCAAGCTCTTCCCCCTGGCCCTGGCGGATTCCACGATCTTGTCCAGCTTGGCCCGGTCGATCCCCTTGGTCTCGACCAGCAGATCTACCACTTTCTGCCTTAGGGATTCTGCCATCACTAAACTCCGATTTTCGATTTCGGATTTCCGATTTCGGATTGAAATCCAAAGAAATCGAAATCCGCAATCCAGAATCCACAATCCGCAATCTTCATTCTTGGTAGCCCACGGTGGTCCTGGCCACCTCTTCCAGCGGGATTATCCCAGTTGCCCCCTTGGCAACGGCATGGTCTCTCAGGGAAGGATAGCCGGCCGCCCGAGCCGCGTCGCGAAGCTCCATCGAGCTGGCCCCCTGGGCCACCAGCCGCCGAAGCTCAGGCGTCAGAGGAACCGACTCCAACAGCCCTACCCGACCTGCCAGGCCGGTTC
The DNA here is from genome assembly GCA_964372575.1 of uncultured Planctomycetia bacterium. Lineage (GTDB taxonomy): Bacteria > Omnitrophota > Gorgyraeia > 1-14-0-20-64-10 > 1-14-0-20-64-10 > JACOVG01. Next base: position 355 of record CAYJSX010000172.1, on the reverse strand, counting down.
CCCTGCACTCGGTGCAGCCCTTGCCGCTCATATAGCTGCCCTGGGCGGGCAGGCCGTACAGCTCGATCAGCTCTTTGGGTGGGTGGTATGGCTTCCTGCACCCTGGGCAGACCCTTCGGGGAAGCCGCTGCGCCCCAACCAGCAGAACGCAGGAAGCGATAAGGTAGGGTTCAATCCCCATGTTGACCAGCCGAGCCACCGCTCCGATGGCGTCGTTGGTGTGAAGGGTGGAGAGGACCAGGTGGCCGGTCAGGGCCGCCTTGACCGCGATGTCGGCCGTCTCAGAGTCGCGGATCTCGCCCACCATGATGACGTTGGGATCCTGGCGCACGATGGAGCGCAGCGCCGCCGCGAA
>CAYJSX010000171.1:0-4047 GCA_964372575.1 uncultured Planctomycetia bacterium | reverse complement strand
TCTCATGATTTTTTGGGGTGCCTGGTCTTTGACGTGGCACCCGGCCTTGTTTTAAAAAAGGGTGAGCTGCCTCTCCTGGGTGAGCTCTTCCTGTCCTTGAAAGATGTGGACCTCTCCGTACTCTCCGTCGTAGCCGGGGAGGATTTGGAGTTGGCCACGCCTGACCCGAAGGATCCCTTCTACAATCCTGGGGGCAAGCGATTTTCTAAGGGCCTCCTCCGGCAGCTCGAGTAAAATTTCAAACTCGGTCCCGAGGTGCTGTACCAGATCGAGATACTCCCCTTGGACCGCCTTGGAGCCGACCCCCACCCCCCGGGCCTCAGCGATGATCTGATCCAGGGGCACCATCCGCTTAAACGGGATCCGCTGGGGCTCCTCACCCTCTTGCCGGTCGGCCAGATCTCCTACGCGGTGCGCGACACCGATGGTGAGCTTCTTGCCGCAGACCGGACAGCGGCCGCCAAGGGCGGCTGCCTCCTTGGGCGAAAGCCGTGTTTTGCAGTTCCGGTGGCCGTCGTAATGATACTTCCCCTCCTCCGGGAAAAACTCGACCGTAAAGAGGAAGCGCCGGGGGTCGTTCGTCTTTAGGATGTCGATCACCTCCCGGTAGGAGGGTTCGCACTCGAAGACGTTCGCCTCCCGGCCGATCCGGCTCGCGGAGTGTGAGTCCGAGTTTGAGATCAGGGTGTACCGGTCCAGCCGGCTTAAGCGCCGGTTCATCGCCGGGTCGCTGGAGAGCCCGGTCTCCAGGCAGTGGATCTCCTGGGCTTGATCGCTGAAACACTCCTCCACCGTATCAAAGCCAGAGTTGGCCCCAAAGATGGCGAACCAAGGAGTCCAGCAATGTGCCGGAACAATCAAGATGTCCCTTGAGATGTCCAGGGCAAGCCGCACCAGGTCGCGCGCCGAGAGGTTGAGGGTCGGCCGGCCATCCGAGGTCAAATCGCCATAGCGCATCAGGGCGAGGTTGAGCCTCTCGGCCACCTCAAAGCTGGGCAGAAAGAGGATGTTGTGGATCCGCCGACCCTTCCCGCCAAAGAAGAAGTTGTTGTTCACCTCGGCCGTCAACAGGAAGCGAACCCCCTGGTATTCGTACAGCCCCTCCGGGGTGGGCTTGAGTTTGGCCTTGAGCTCGGCCAGCCACAGGGGATGGGTGGCGTCTCCCGTACCCAGAAGCCCGATCCCCTTGTACCGGGCCCACTGGGCGAGCTGCTCCACGTCGAGCGAGCTGCTGGTCGCCCGGGAGTATCTCGAGTGGAGATGAAAATCGGCCATCAGTTTCGTCTTCACAGGTTCACCGTCTTTAAAAAATCCTCGGCCAATTTCAGGTGGGTTCCGGCCCAAAAGATCTGATCACAGACCGCGCAGCGGACAAATTCATCCACCGTCTTAAAGACGTGCGGCGGGACACGCTGCTTAATCCCCTCTTTCTCTATCTCTTCCAGGGGGGTGTTGCACTTCAGGCACCGGGTGTAGAACGTCTTCGCGTCGGCTCGGGCGCGTGAATCTCGAAGGACCTGGGCCAATTGTTCATCAACCTTTTCACTGGCCACCCGGATGGTGCGCATGCCCCGATAAGGGAAGAATCGCTTATCCCGGGTCAACAGAACCCTCTCCTCCTGCAGGGCCTGAAGAATCACCCCTGCCCGAGTTGTGCCGGCAGCTGCGTAGGCCGTGTCAAATCCCATGAGTCGCAGCCAGCGGCTCAGCCGCCCCAGTTCTCGGGTCGCCAAAAACCGCATGGCCCCCTTTCACACCCTCCCTCGCCCCCCCTCCACCGATACTTAAGGCCAAACCACAAACTCCCAGACGTCCTGCAGCCAATTCGTGCCGGTCCTGACCAGACGGCCTGGCCGGGTCAGCCGGTATCGAAGACTCTCCTGCCGGCTCTCGGCCTGCTTGGCGTACAGGGTCCCTGGGAAGGTCTTGAGGACCCGATCGTAATACTCATAGGCGATCAGCCACTGGTCGTGGACCAGGGCCGTATCAGCTACGTGCATCCAGGTCCGGGCCTCCCGAACGCTGTCCACCACCGGCTCCGGGAGTTGCTGGGCGGCGTGTGCGCTGCCGCCAAGCAAAGCCAAAACGGCAAGGGATACCACCACGAACCTCATTGTCTGAAGCATCCTTTACCCCCTTTCCACTAAGGCGTGGGCTGCGCCTCTGGCGCTCGCCCCTCGTCCAGATCGATCACCTGAACCCCAGCCGGTGGAGCGAAGCTAAAGGTCCCTTGGGCCACCGGCACATCCACTTGAACCTCTTGGTACCTCTGGGAAAGGATTTCTTTGCCCTGCGCGTCCAGAAGGGTGAGCTCCCGCACCAGGCCGTCGGCCTTGCCCACATCGACCCGGATCGTCTGAATCGCAACCGGTGCCCCCTCGGTCACCTCGGCAACCGGCGAGCCTTCAAATCGATAGACGGACTCCGACCCCAACGGCCTATCTCCAACAAACCGAAGGGTGTTGGCCTTGACCTCTGCGAAGGCCCGGTGGGGCCCAGGCGCCTGGGGCGGATTCTTGACCCGGTAGACGGTGTTGGCCTCTTTAAGGTACTGCCATTCCTCGGAGCCGTCGGAAACGAGCAACTGGCCGATCTCCTGGGAGCCCTCTTCCTTGAGCTCCACGCGGCGCTGGTTGGGGCCTTGAAAGAGGATGCTCCCGGTAAGCCGAACCTGCTCTCCGCCCTCCTCCTGGGCCTGCAGAATAAACTTGGCCTGGTAACTTTTCACAGCCGCGGCCTTCGCCTGAAGCTCCATGGCCTCCTTAGGAAGAGAGGCCGACGGCTCCTCGGCTAAAAGGGGTGAAGTGCAGAGGTGAAAGGATGAAAAGAAAATCAAAAGGGGTCTGACCCTTTTTGCCCGAAGACGTTTCTCGTCACAAGGGTCAGACCCCATCTGTTTTTTCTCCTCTTTTCACAAACTGGCCATCTCGATAGACCACCCGGCCGGATACCACCACGTCGGACACCTTGGCCCTAAGGCGCCAGCCGATGAAGGGAGAGTTGGTCCCCTTCGAGGAAAAGGAGTTGGGATCCACCGTCCAGTCCTTCGAGGGATCCAGGATCGTCACGTCGGCCACCGATCCCACCGAGAGTCGGCCACGGTCGATCCCCAGCACCTGGGCCGGCCGCAGCGTGAGTGCAGCCACTAAGGTGGAAAGCTTCAAAACCCCCTGAGAAACCAGCTCGGTCATCAAAACCCCCAGGGCCGTTTCTAATCCCACCACCCCAAACGGGGCAAGGGCCAGCCCCGCCTCCTTCTCGGCCTTTGCGTGGGGGGCGTGATCGGTGGCCACCGCATCGATCGTTCCGTCCTTCAGGCCCTCCCGGAGGGCCTTCACGTCCCTGTCGGTTCGTAGCGGTGGATTCATCTTAAAGCGGGCATCAAAGGTGGTCAGCGTCTCCTCCGTGAGCGTGAGGTGGTGGGGGGTTACCTCCGCCGTCACCAAAACCCCACGGGCCTTGGCGGCCCGGATCAGCTCCACGCCGCGCTCGGTGCTCACGTGGGCGATGTGCAGCCGCCCCCCCGTGGCCTCGGCCAGCAGCAGATCCCGCGCCACCATCACCGTCTCGCTCTCCGCCGGGATCCCGGCCAGGCCCAACCGGGCCGCCACCTTTCCCTCGTGGGCTACCCCATTGTGGCTGAGTGTGGTTTCCTCGCAGTGGGCAATCACCGGCAGCCGGGTCAGCCGCGTGTACTCTAAGGCCCGCCGCATCACCCCAGCATTCATGATCGTGGCTCCATCATCGGAAAAACCGGCCGCCCCCCGTTCCTTGAGTTCTCCCATCTCAGTCAAGGTCTCCCCCTTAAGTCCCACCGTGACCGCCGCGAAGGGGAGCAGGTTCACGAGCCCCACCTGGGCGTTGGCGGCCTTCAGAAATTCCACCACGGTGCCGGAGTCTGCCACCGGATCGGTGTTGGCCATGCTGCAGACGGTGGTGAATCCTCCTGCAATCGCCGCCCGCGAGCCGGTGGCGATCGTCTCCTTGTGCTCCTGACCCGGGGTCCGCAGGTGAACATGGAGGTCGATGAAGCCAGGGGCCACCACC
>CAYJSX010000170.1:0-4062 GCA_964372575.1 uncultured Planctomycetia bacterium | reverse complement strand
GTCCATGCAGAGGCTCACCGCTGTGGCATCCATCACCTTGAGCTCCTTGTTGAGAACCTCGATGTACCTGAGGCTCTTGAACATCTTGGCCGTCCTGTCGTGTTGGGGATCCGAAGAGTAGACGCCATCCACCTTGGTTCCTTTGAGGATCGCCTCGGCGCTGATCTCAACGGCCCGCAGGGCGGCCGCGGTGTCGGTGGAGAAGTAGGGGTTGCCGGTGCCGGCGGCGAAGATCACCACCCTTTTCTTCTCCAGGTGGCGGATGGCCCGGCGGCGGATGTACGGCTCGGCCAGCTCCTCCATCTGGATGGCGGTCTGGACCCGGGTGAAGCAGCCCTGCTTTTCCAGGGCGTCCTGAAGGGCGAGGGAGTTGATCACGGTGGACAGCATCCCCATGTAGTCGGCCGTGGTTCGGTCGATCCCCTGGGACTTGGCGGTGACCCCGGTGCCCCGGAAGATGTTGCCCCCACCCAAGACCACGCCGACCTGGACCCCCAGATCGTGAATCTCCTTAATCTGGGCGGCAATCCGGTGGGTCACCTCGGAATCAATTCCAAAGCCTTTGGCGCTCGATTGGAGGGCCTCGCCGCTTAACTTCAAAACCACCCGCTTGTAAACGGGCCCGCCAGAAGACCGACGGCGGGCAGGTCTAGCGGCCTGGCTCATCCTCACCCAGGGCGAAGCGGACAAAACGGCGGATCTGGATGTTCTCGCGTAAAACGGAAACGGTCTCGTGCAGAAGATTTTGGATCGTCTTGGCGGGGTCCTTCACGTAGGCCTGGTCCAGCAGCACCCGTTGCTTGTAAAAGTTCTCCATGTGGGACTGCTGCATCGGCTGGGAGGTCTCGTCGTCCACTCCCTCGATCGCCTCCTGGAGATGCTCAAGCTCCGCCGAGATCTGCTCGGGAGGGACGTCGTCCCGGCTGACGTAGCTGGGGCTCATCGAGGCCACCTGGAGACAGAGCTCATGCACGAAGTTCTTGAACTGGTCGGTTCGGGCCACGAAGTCGGTCTCGCAGTTTACCTCCACCAGCACGCCGATCCTGTCGCCGTGGACGTAGGAGCCAATCAGCCCCTGCTGGGCCTTCCGGCCGGACTTGGCGGCGGCGATGTCGGCCCCCTTGGCCCTCAAGATCTTGGCCGCCTCCTCCACCTGCCCCTTGGCCTTCTCCAGGGCCTCCTTGCACTCCAGGATCCCCGCACCGGTCAGCTCCCGAAGCCGGCGGATCTGATCGGTGTCGATGGAGCTTCGAGAATCAGTCACCGGAAGGGGCTTCCCCGCTGGGCTTGGGGGGCTCCGGGGGCTTGGCCCTGCCGACCCGCTTCTTCTTGGGGATTCCCTCTTTGTCCTGCGCCTTGATGGCCGCCTCCGAGACAATCGCCTCTGCCTCATCCGGCGAAACCGTCCCTTCGGCCAGCGCCTGGGCCTCGTTGGCGGCGGCCTCCTGGGCCGCGGCCTGCGCCTGGGCCTCGGCGGCATCCTTGGCCAGCTTAATGCCGGCCAGATGGGCCTGGTGGCCCTCCAGGATGGCGTCGGCCAGCAGAGAGGTCATCAGTTTGATTGAGCGGATGGCGTCGTCGTTGCCGGGAATGATGTAGGAGATCGGATCGGGGTCGCAGTTGGTGTCGACGAGGGCGACCACCGGGATTTCGAGGCGGTTGGCCTCTCTGACGGCGGTCTCCTCCCGCTTGGCATCCACCACAAAGAGGGCCTTGGGCAAGCGCTCCATTTCGATGATCCCCTCGAAACTCTTTTCCAGGCGCGCCATCTCCTTCTCGTGCTGGGCGGCCTCCTTCTTCTTGAGCCGGTCGAGGGTGCCGTCGGCCTTCCAGGCCCGGATCGTCTTGAGCCGGGCCACCGACTTTCGGATCGTCTGAAAGTTGGTGAGCAGGCCCCCCAGCCAGCGGAAGTTGACGAAGTACTGCCCGCAGCGGGTCGCCTCTTCGGCAATGATCGACTGGCCCTGCCGCTTGGTTCCCACAAAGAGGACCGTCCCGCCCTGGGAGGCCACCTGCCGCAGAAAGCCCTGGGCCTTGACCAGACTCTCGGCGGTCTTCTCCAGATCGAGCAGGTAGATGCCGTTTTTCTCGGCGAAGATAAAGCGGCGCATCTTGGGGTTCCACCGGTGCGTCTGATGCCCGAAATGGACCCCGGCTTCCAGGAATTCCTTTTTGAGGGGTTCGACCATACTAAACCTTTATTTTATCACGTTTATGGCGCCAGCTGCAACTCATAGAGGCGCCGGTACAGGGGGGAGTCCTTGATCAGGCTTTCGTGGCGGCCCACCTCGGCGATCCTTCCTGCATCCAGCACGATGATCCGGTCGGCATGGCGGATCGTGGAGAGCCGGTGCGCGATCACACAGACGGTCCGCCCCTGCATCAGGCGCTCGAGGGCCTCCTGCACCAGCGCCTCCGACTCCGAGTCCAGCTGGGAGGTCGCCTCATCCAGGATCAGGATCGGCGGGTCCTTCAGGATCGCCCGGGCGATGGCGATCCGCTGGCGCTCCCCGCCGGAGAGCCGGCCCCCCAGCTCCCCCACCAGGGCGTCGTAGCCCTTCGGGATCCGCCGGATGAAGCCCTCGGCATTGGCCGCGCGGGCCGCCCGGACCACCTCCTCCAAAGAAGCGGTGGCGCGACCAAAGGCGATGTTGGCCCGGACCGTGTCGTGAAAGAGGAACAGCTCCTGGGTGACCAGTCCGATCTGGGAGCGCAGGGATCTTAAGGAAACCTCCCGGACGTCCACGCCGTCGATCGTCACCCGCCCCTGGGTGGGATCGTAGAAGCGAGGAATGAGATTCACCAAGGTCGTCTTGCCGGCACCGCTGGCTCCCACAATCGCCACCACCTCGCCGGCCCGAACCGTCAGATCCACCCCATCCAGGATGAGCCGTCCCTCGGGCTTCAGGGCCTTGCCAGAAACCGGATAGACGAAGGAAATCCCTTCAAAACGGATCTCCCGCTTGAAGGGCGCCAACGGGACGGCCCGCGCCGATTCCTTCGTCGCCGACTCGGTATCCAAAATCTGGACCACGCGGGAGGCCGCGGTCAGGGCCTGTTGGTTGATGGCATGGATGCGGGAGAGCTTCTTGAAGGGTTGGAGCAGGGAGAGCAGCGCCCCCAGAAAGAGGACAAAAGTCCCAGGGGAAAGCTGGCCGCTTAAGACCTCCCGCCCGCCCACCTCCCGCACAAAGTGCCCCCCGGCCACCCCCGTAACCTCGGTTATTCCCCCCAGGGCCTCCCGGCGCTTGACCGTGCGCAGGTTGGCTTTGTAGTAGGCGAGGTTGATCTTGGCAAAGCGGCCGGCCTCCTGGCGCTCGGCGGTGAAGGCCTTGATGATCCGGATCCCCTGGCAGGTCTCGATGATCCGGCTGTTCAGGTCGGCCATCCGCTCCTGCACGAGGAAGCCGAGCTTTTTCAACATCCTGCCGATTCGCACGATCGGGTAGCCGATCGCCGGCAACAGCACCAGAACCACCAGGGAGAGCTTCCAGTCGATCGCCAGGATCATGGCGGTGAAGATCGCCACCTGGGCCGTCTGATAGATGAGGTCGGTCGCCCCTTCGGTGAGGGCATTATGAAGTACCGAAACGTCGTAGGTGATCCGGGAAACCAGCTCTCCGGTCCGCTCTCCCGAGAAGAAATTGAGGGAGAGCTCCTGGTATTTCCGGTAGAGGCCGTCCCGGATGTCCCGGAGGAAGCGCAACGCCACGTCGTTCATCCAATACGTCTGGAAAAAGAGCGCCAGATTTTTAAGGAAGAAGAGGAGCACCACCCCGACGACCACCCCGTGAAGCTTGGCCAAAGAAGGCAGGGCCAGCCACCCGGTCAGCCAGGAGGCCGCCGAGGGGGGAATCCACTGCGGCAGGGAGACCGGCCGGTTCAAGAGGACAAAATCCACCAGGGGCACCAGCATGCCCAGCGACACTCCCTTGAGCAGGCTGGAAGCCAGCATGCAAAGAGTCGCCAGCAAGAAGAACCCCATGTGGGGTTTCAGGAAAGGCAGAAGCCTTCGGTAATCTTTGAGCATTGCGCAGACCGACGGTTTAGAACCGTCGCTTT
>CAYJSX010000169.1:1633-4103 GCA_964372575.1 uncultured Planctomycetia bacterium | reverse complement strand
CCGGCCTGGAGGAGGTGCAAACCTACCTGGAGAGTCTCGCCTAAGGCATGCGAAACAGATCCCGCCGCCTCCTAGCGCTCCTCCTGGCGCTCACCTTTGAGTGGACCTCTCTTCCTCTGCCCGCGAGGGCGGATCAACGGGAGGATCCCCCCTCCTCCGTCAAAGAAAAGCCGCAAGCAGCCGGAGGGCTTTCCAGCCACTCCTGGTACAAGGGATGGAATCCTGAGCTGGAGGAAAAGGCCCTCCAGGAGCTGGAGGCCCAAGAGGCGCGAGAGAAGGAGCAGAAACCCTCCAAGAAAAGTCCTTCGCGAATGCCCCCTACCGGCTCTTTAAAGCAAGCCCAGCCCGCGGACGACCGGTTCAGGAACCCTGTGGCCTCCGGGCTTGAAGAGGCCCTCCGTTCCGGTCAGCCAACGCCCCCCGGCTGGATGGACCGAAGGGAATTTGGCAGGCGCGCCCTCTTTTGGACCAGCGCAGCCGCCTCGGCCTTCCTTGGGATTCCTAAGCCACCATTACTTGGAGAAGAGGCCCCGCCCCCGGCGGCTCCGCAGGGCATCCCGCAAAAGTTTCTGGAGAACCTGGACGCCCGCTTGGTGAGTGAGATGAAGGCTTGGTCACAGAGAACAAAAGATTTCTTCGCGAGACAGAAGATGGAGGACCCTGTTCTCAGCCGGGGGATTGGATTCAATGTTCAGGGATACCGAAGCTACCAGTCGGACCCGCGGCACCCCTTTGATCGGTACCTGGGGGTTGAGCGCTTCTGGGTCTACGACATGGGGGTTACCCTCAAGTATCTGGTGGGCCGGGGAGAGCTGGAGGAGGCGAAGTGGCTTGCCCAACAGATGATCGAGATCACCCGGGGGATGGACGAAAAGGGCCAGAAGGGGGGCTGGCGCTTCTCGCACGGCATCACCTTCACCGATGCCCGCGCCATGAGCGGCGGGGTGGCGTGGGTCTTGAAAGGGCTCTATATCCTCGCCCTTCAAAGTCAAGACGCGGAACTCCTGCGCTGGACCCACGAGAAGCTTAAGGAGATTGCCTTTGCCCAGCAGGTGATCGGCGATCCTCAAGATCCGCGGTACGGCCTCTTTCGGGCCGGTTTTGGAAGCGGCAATGAGTACGATTTCGAGAAATCCAATCTCCAACGGGAGGAGGTCACCACCGAGCACAACTGGGACTACCTTGACGTCCTTCGCCTGGCGCACCGGGCGACCAAACAGTTGGATCCCAAGTCGGAAATCCTCCCGGAGATTGCCCGCCGGCACGAGCTGGCCATGGAGACAAGCCGGAAGCTCCTTTTGACCCCCGGCAAGGTCAAGGCCCAGATGGAGCGCCTGCAAAGAGGAGGGGAATTAGACGACGGGCTCCGGGCCGAACATCTGCGGGTGATCCGGGAAATTGAAGTCCTCCCCGGAAAGAAGCGGTGGGCCACCGGCATGAGCCCGGAGGGAGTCCTCAACCTCTCCTGGGCCGCCGACAATGAAATCTGGTCGCCTCAGGGGGCCTACGATCCTGAGATGGGGCACAACGAGCTTAAGAACATCGAGGACCATTTCTTGAGAACGATCAAAGCCAAGGAGTTCAGCCACCTTCCCGCGGGGGTTGATCCTGGTGAAGAGTTTACAGGCGTCATCTTCTTTGATCCGAATTTTAAAGATCCCCATGTCCCGGCCAATCCGGACTACAACCGGATGCTTCAGCCGGAGATCACCTGGAGCTACATCTTCCGCCTGGTACAGTTGGGCCATTACGCCGCCGATCTTGAGAAACGAACGTGGGCCTACGATTTAGCTAAGAAGCTGATCCGTTCCATGCTGCGCCTTTCCGAGATCTATGGAGGGGCGCCGTATGCCACCCTGGACATCAAGGGCTACTTCAACACCATGCTGGCCATCGCCTCCAATGGCCACCAGGGGATCGTGTTGGAAAGTCTCCTTCAGGAGGGGCCGCCAGCCGATGACTACCTCAACGTTCTGCCGGATCGGGAGCTCAAGGTTGCTGGCCGCGCCCCGCGCTGGGTTGCAAGTGGGCCAGCGGCGGCCGCCCCGGCGCAACCCGCCGGAGTCGGAATCAAGCGAGTCCGCCTCGAAGGGCAGGCGCTCCATTTGAGCCTGACGGGCGTTCCTGACGGCGCCCTGGCAACGAGCTGGGTGGAAAACGACCTTCGGGGCGAAGAGGGAGTTTGGTACATCCAACCCACGGCAGACAGGACCACGGCCTTCCGAGAGGGGGAGGCGACCCTCACCAATGAGCGCACCGACGCCCGGCGGTTCCGTCCTGGACACACCCTGGTGGTCATCGTGAAGGATGCGAAGGCCTGGGGGGCCTTCCAGGGTCGGCTCAAAGGGGACAAAACCTTCCTCACCACGGTCCTCATCAAAGAGCTGCTTGGTGATAAAGCGTTTGTTGAGAAAACGGGCCTCTCCCTCATCAAGATCACCGGGGAGCAAAGCGCAGAGCCTCTCAAGCC
>CAYJSX010000169.1:0-1623 GCA_964372575.1 uncultured Planctomycetia bacterium | reverse complement strand
CGGCTGGGAAAGGAAGAGGCGTGGCAGGGGGTTCAAGGAAGGCCGATCGGGGTCGTCCGGCCGGTCCTTGATGAGAAAGGAGGGCTGAGCGGGCGGGTGGTTCTGCCGGATCCTTCAAAGATTCAGTTTGTGTCCGCCTGGGATCCGAAGGTGGAGGAGGAGGATTTTCCGGAGTTTCAGACCGGGGTGGTCGATCCGACACTGCTGGAGAGATTCAGGAAGGCCGGGCTCACGCTCGAGGCCTGGAGGGAGAAAGCGGAGGTACCTCCCGACGGGCTGCTGCCAGGGGCCAATAGGGTTTATCTCTCCAACAGCGGCCAGCATAACCTCAAGGAGCCCTACGGCTTCCTTGTGGCGGGCGGCAGGGTGATCCGGCCTGCATATGCCTGGAAAAAATATCCCTTGGATGCCGAGACACTGCGTCAGAATGGGTACGACGACGCCTTCTGGGCTCTCGTGCTGGAGCCGGGCCCGCCTCGGGTGGCGGCCTTGCGGTTTGGTTCCAACCGGGGAGATTCGCCCGACATCGAAGAATTGCTTGATGTCCAGATCCAAGGGGGAGGGCCGGTGGCGCAGAACGGGTGGCCTTCGCAGATTCTCCACGCCATCTCCGGCATGCCGCTGGTCCTAAAGGGAAAAGACGTCTCTGGGCAGCTTCGTTGGAGCGTTCGCAAAGACGGGATAAATCTCGAGGTGCGGCCCAACGAGTTGGTTTGGGACCCGCGGCAAAGGGTCGGGGCGATCTCGGCCGTCGGGATAAGGGAGGATGGCCAGATCGTCCTCCTTTGGGTGACGGCCCATGTGACGGTGCGCGATATAGCGAAACTCCTTCTTGAAGCAGGCGCCGTTTCCGGCTGTCTCTGGGGCGGGTCGGCCGACACCCAGCAGGAGCTGTTTAGGGCGCATCCAACCTTGAAGGCCGCCGCCGATTTGGGTTCGCAGCAGCGTGGGCAGATGGGCCGGCCGCTTGTCGCCGTGCTGATCGGCTACGAGCTCAAAACCGGCCAAACCGGTACCATTTCCAAACGTGCAGGGTTCAGCGATGTTGGCGCCGGGCTGGAAGAGCTGCCGGAGGGGTTGGTGCAGCGCCTTGGCGTTTTTTCCGATGACCTGCAGGGCTTGGCGGCCCCAATCGTTCTTATCCAGGAGGGACTCCAGGAGGTATCCTGGCACTTCCCAGCGGGTTGGGGGGTGGAGACCCTGCCGGATGAGGTGACCGGTGGGGAGCTTCTTAGCCGCGTGAAGCAGGCGCTGGCGGAGTGGGAGAGGCCCATTTTGGTGGTGGTCGGCACCGGCCTGGAGGAAGCCGTCAAAGGGCTTCCCGTTAACGGCCGGGTGACGGCCGTCGCGGTGGAGCCGACCCTGGCCCAGCTTGACCCAAGGCGCGTTTTCCTCTATATCGCCCAAACCCTCCAGCAATTTCCAGGCCGGCTCCTCCGGCTCGAGTCGTTCGTTCAGGTGGGGCTAGAGGAGCTGGCGGTCTCCAGTTACCTGTAAAGAGGAAAGGGTGCCCGCGGTACCATTTCCAAACGTGCAGGGTTCCGCGCCGCCGGCCTGGAGGAGGTGGCGGTTTCGAGATATCATTTTCAATTGAATTTGATATCATTTTGAAGTATCCTTGAG
>CAYJSX010000168.1:0-4130 GCA_964372575.1 uncultured Planctomycetia bacterium | reverse complement strand
CTGATCGTGATGGGGGTGCCGTACAAGCGGGGCGGGACCACCCTCGCCGCCGGTTCCTCCCTCGGGGCCACCACCGAGTACGTCGTCCGCAACGCCCCCTGCCGCGTCTGGATCTGCAAAACAGCCAGCAGGTGAGAAGCACCATCGGATTTTGGAACAAGCGTTGGCAGGACCCACGGGCCCTCTGCGCTCAGGATCAAACCAAGCTCGCTACCCTTCTTGAACTGTGGCCCACCGATGTCGAGAGTTGTCTCGACGTAGGTTGTGGAGACGGGTGGATGCTTAAAACTCTTTCTTCCCACTGTCGCTTGGCGGTAGGAGTGGATGTTTCTTGGGAGGGGGTACATCAGGTTCCTACCCGAGGTGTGGTAGGTCTGGGATGGGCCCTACCTTTTCAGGACTGTTCCTTCGATCTGCTGCTGTGCGCAGAACTTTTGGAGCACTGCCTCGACGAAGAGCTGGGGCGGTTGGTCGGTGAACTCGTTCGTGTCACCAGAAGATACCTCTTGGTCACCACCCCCTGGCTGGAGTGCCGCCAGCTCCAGCTCGTCCGTTGCCACCGCTGCCTGACCGAGTTTCATTCCAGCCTCCACGTCCGGTCCTTTGACGAGAGGACCCTTGCGCAGCCGTTTGTTTTAAGGCAGATGAAGGTCCTTCAAGTCAGGAGGGTGGGCAGGCAGCCTTATCGGATGGGTTGGCTGGATCGCCTGAACTCAGCCCTCACCGGCTACCACACCTTTTGGCGCCCAGGGCTGGTCTGCCCTGTGTGTGACGAGACGGTGGTCAGGCGGCGTGCGAGGGACCATCCGGCCTCGTTGATCTTGGAGGGATTCCAGCAACTTTTGGGGGCCTTGGTGCCGGCGCAGGCCCGCACCCTCTGCCTCCTTTTCGAAAAGCAGTGACCCCCCCACCTCCTTTCATCCGCCTTTGGCGGATAACGCCCGTAGGGCGTTGGCCACACGCCTGCGAGGCGTGTTCTCATTGCGTGAGACCAAAGAAGGTGGGGGGGTGATAAAATGGGAACTCGACGCCGAGGTAGCTCAGTGGTAGAGCGCAGCTCTGAAAAGGCTGGCGTGGACAGTTCGATTCTGTCCCTCGGCACGTCTTCTTACGATGCCAAAACCAGAAGGGGTCAGACCCCCCTTGGAAGGGGGTCTGACCCCATAAGAATTTTGTTCGTCTGTGTGGAGAATGCGGGGCGGTCGCAGATGGCGGAGGGCTTTGCCCGGGCTCTCGTTCCACCGGGGGTGGAGGTTTTCTCCGCCGGGTCTCGGCCGGCTGCCACCTTAAACCCGGTGGCGGTTACCGCGATGCGGGAGAAGGGGATCGACATCAGCCAGGCCCACCCCAAGGGGTTCGACGCGCTTGCCGAGGGCCTCTTTGACGTCGTGGTGGGGATGGGCTGTGGGGAGGCCTGCCCGGCGGCACGGGCCAGACAGATTTTGACCTGGGAGATCCCCAACCCCAAGGGGCTGGCCATTGAAGCGGTTCGGCAGATCCGGGATACCATTGAAGTCGAGGTCAAGAAGCTCATCGCGCAAGGATGGTCAGGGTGCCAGGTTTAAACCTGGCACCCCCATAAAGGGAGGGCTAACGGAATGAAGATCAAGCTGCCTGCGGCGTTTCACGGTTTAGGCTCGCTGGCCTTGAGACTTACCATCGGTCCCATGTTTATGGTGCACGGGGCCGGCAAGCTCTTTGGACTATTTGGCGGCAAGGGCCTGGTGGAGACCGGCCATGGCTTTGCCCAAATGGGCTTTCAACCGGGCGTCTTCTGGGCGGGGGTGGTGGGATCGAGCGAATTCTTCGGGGGCTTGTGCCTTCTGCTCGGGTTTCTGACCCAGTGGGCCACCTTGCCCTTGATGGTGGTGATGCTCGTGGCGATCTTTAAAGTCCATTGGCCGGCCGGCTTCGTTGCCCAGCAGGGGGGCTTTGAATATCCCTTCGAGATCCTGGGAGGTTTGGCCGCCCTCTTTCTCTTGGGAGGCGGCAAGGCCTCGGTCGATCGCCTCTGCTGCAAGGACCAGGGTTCCTGCCCAGGCAAATGAGTCTGTCACGGTTAAGCAGTCTGGTGGCCCTTGCCGGCCTTCTGATCCTGGCCTCTGCGGCTGGAGTCGGTCAAAAGGGGCAGGGGGCCACGCTGACCGTCGGCGGGCTGCGGGACGCCGCCTCACAGGCCAAGTACATCTGTCCCACCTGCCAGGCCACCTACCGGGCCGGCGGTGCTTGCCTCATCTGCGAGGCCACCCTCCAGCCAGTGGAATCTAAAAAGTAAGTGTGGTACGTTGAGATTCTGAGATTCCCGCCCCTTTTCTTCAGGAGGTCGTCCGGCCCTTTCACGGCCGCGCCCCTCCTTTTCCCGCGTAGCTCCCCTCGGCGTTAGTTCATAACCTTCTTGGAACTGTGGCTGACCCACCTGGCCGGTTCTAAAGATGCCGATGCCAGAGCGTTTGGCGTTCAGCAGGAGTCGGTGGCAATCAGGCCGTAATTCAATACTGGACCGTCCGGGATCAAGAGAATGATTGCTTTCGTAGTAGAAATGTAGTAGATTATTAGTAGTTATATGAGCAGGGATAACGTTATAACATGATACAGATAAACGAGTTATTTCAGAAGTTCCTTCTGAACTACTACACAAAGGAGGAAGTGGGCTACCGCTTACCTCCCGAGATAAGGCTTGAGGAATTCTGGGCTGGCTTGACGCAATACAAACAAGCCAGAGGAGAATTCCTTCCTTTTCGAGATCAGCAGGGCCAGCCTTTTTGGTTTGTGTTAACCCCAGAGCTTCAGAAGATGCTCCACCAGGTTGATTCCAGAGGAAGAGACTCTCTCTACAAGATTGTTCAGGATGAAATCCAAACGGAGCTGGTCCAACAGGCACTCATTGAAGAGGCGCTGTTCTCCAGCGTTATTGAGGGGGCGTTCTCAACACTTGCCCGAGCTCGCGAGCTGATTGTTGAGGGAAAGCGACCCCGCGATACCAGTGATCAGATGATTGCTAATAATGCCAGAGTGATGCGCTATGTCCTCGAGCAGAAGAACGCCTCCTGCTCCACTGAGTTGATGCATGAGATTCAGCGACTTGTAACGAATAAGACCCTTGAGAATCCACAGAATGCTGGGCGTTTTCGAGAGGACCTGGTTTACATTTACAACGCTCAGGGAGAGGTAGTTTATACAGCACCGCCGGCGAACACGGTTTTGCCCTCTATGCAGGCACTGGCAGATTGGATCAACCGCACTGACGAAAGGCCTTTTATTCACCCCATTCTGCTCGCCCTCATCATTCACACCTATTTTGTTTACGTGCATCCCTATGTGGATGGGAACGGTCGAACGGCGCGGTCCCTTTTTTACTGGTACCTTCTCAAACAAGGATATGAGTTCTTCCGGTACTTTTCGATCTCTTCCATTATTCAGGAGACCCGCGCCCGCTACTACAAAGCGCTGAAAGACATGGAGGGCAACGGAGCAGATCTCACGTATGTCCTGCTCTACATGACCGAAGCTGTTGTGAAGGCCATCGAGGTGGTCTTACAACGGATTACAGAACGCTGGCGGAGGGGTTTGCTATTTTCGGCTATCCGCCAGCGGCAGATTTCTCTAAATAAACGGCAGACACTGTTCCTGAGGTTTCTGACCGTTTCTAAAGACAAACGCGGCACCATCGCAAAATACCAGCGAGATTTTCAAGTCGTTTATGAAACGGCACGCCGCGACCTTAGCTATCTTGAGAATGTTGGCATCCTGGTCAAGCGGAAGGAAGGCCGTAAATTTTTTTATACCTTGAATCTCGAATTTTTAACCCAGGCTTCCGCTGGGTCATGAACACCCCACTGACAGAACGGCTCAAAAGCGGAAGGAGGTGCTGAAAGGACGCGCACCCGTGTCCCTGAAGTACGGTAACCGTTGGTGGAATGGAGAGCCGTACTTTCTAGCGCCTGCTCCATTTCACAAGCCGCCACACTGCGGCCGCAAGACCGATGGCGACCCCTGTCATCAGAGCGGTTGTGACGACTCCCATATCGCCGGGGGTGATGTGGGCAATGATCATTTTTAATCACCTCCCTTCGCCCTAGAACTGGTAGGAAGCAGACGAAAGCACAGCAAGGTCTGAAGCCTCCGAAGTC
>CAYJSX010000167.1:0-4133 GCA_964372575.1 uncultured Planctomycetia bacterium | reverse complement strand
CGAACGGAGCCGAAGGGCTCAGGACGAACGGAGCCGAAGGGCTCAGGACGAACGGAGCCGAAGGGCTCAGGACGAACGGGGCCGAAGGGCTCAGGACGAACGGAGCCGAAGGGCTCAGGGCGAACGGAGCCGAAGGGCTCAGGGCGAACGGGAAACGTAACAAGATTTACCACGTTTGTATTAGAAGGCGAAGGAGATTTCCTGGGTCTGGCCGTCCGCCACGGTGACCTCCTGGCTCTTGACGCCGTACTTCTCGTGCCAGGCCTCGATCGTGTAGGTTCCGGCAGGAAGGTTCTGAATCGTGAAGACCCCGCTGGCATTCGTCACGCCAAAGAAGGGATGATCCAACACATGACCGTAAGCGACCATCCAGGGATGGACGTTGCACTTGAAGGAGATTGCCAGCTCCGGCTTGTCGAACGTCTTGACCGTCTTCATCCCCTTAACCGGCTGGGCGATGTTGAACTTCTTGTTGGCTTTAGGCTGGGCGTTGATGTTGTGAAGGGTGGAATCGCTGTTGCGGATCTCCAGGGGCTGCCCCACCTGAATGCCAAAGACATGGGGCGTGTACAGGCATCCTTCTTGGTTCAGGACGAGCGGCTCTTTGGGAGCGGCGGCCGGCGGGATGCCGCTTGCGACGTAGACAAAGACATTGCGCAGCGTCCCGTCAGAATTCGCCACCACTTCCTCTGACCAGACGGGGGCGGTGTGTTGCTGCTGGCAGATCGGATCGGCCGACATCTTGATCTTCGCGAGAGTCGGCGGCGAACCCGAGAGGGTCGCCTTTCCCTTGATGGTGGCGCTGCCGCTGGCAGCGAGGGCCTGCGGCACATTCCCGGCCGCTGTGGCTGGCTTGGAGTCCCCTCCGGCGAACCCGCCGCTTACGGCTAACACAAAGGTAAGGACTGCTATAGAACCCATTAAAATCTTGCGTGTCATTGATACCTTTCTCCTCTATATCGGGTGCCAGGTTAAAACCTGGCACCCCTTTACTTGGGTAAAACCTGGCACCCCTTTATTCGCGTCACCTGAGTATAAGATCCACCCAGTTCGAGTTGGCCCGGTGCCTTCCGATTTCCCCATTTCCCCCATCCCAGATGGCGATTCCCATAAGGGGTGCGGGGCCTGACGGCGCCAGGCTCACTCCGGAAGCCAAGCTTAAGGGGCGGCTGACCACCACCTCCCATCGGCCATCGGCGAAGCTTGCCTTGCCAGAGGTGCTGTCGGCCGACCAAGTGAGCTGCTCTAAGGCCGGGGCCTCAGGTGAGGCAGGCCAGCTTCGAAGCGAACCGACCTTAAACTTCAGGCGCCTATCGGCGAGGAAGAATAACCCCAAGGCGTCTGCAGGAAGGTCTTGGCTCTGGGTCGGGTCGTGCCAGGCCAACCAGAAGGAGATTCCCCTATCATTATACAGCGCCTTGGCGGTCACGGAGGTGACGGCGGCTGGCAGGATGACTCCCGCTCGGTAGAAGGTACTGGCCAGTCTCAGGTCGGTTCGGGGGGCGTTGTCCCAGCGTGGGTCTTCTGGGTCGGCAGGGAGCTCTCCATCGATTTTCTTCGCCTCAATCACCCGGCCAAAGCGGGGCTTTTCTTGAAGGGAGGCGACGTAATAGGCCAGGTGCCAGGCCTCGGACTTATCAGAGATGGCGTCCACATAGGAGGGCATGGGCGTGCCGTCAATGCCGGTTAGAAGGCGCGCCACACTATCTCGGGGGGAGGAACCTGCCCGGTAGCTGACTCCATGCGTGAGGTCGGCGGCCCGGATCGGTTTGCCCCAGTTGTCCACCAGGGTGGCGGCAGAAGGGCCGTCCCCCCGGCCAAGGCTTCCGTGGCAGGCGACGCATCCCATCTGGGCAAATAGCTCTTTCCCTTTAGTGAGGTCGGCCCGCCCTGGTCCAGGGTCGGTTCCCAGGTCGATCGGCTCGGGCTTCGTCTCCTCAAAGACCTTGGAGAGAGATTTGACGTAGTAGACCAACTGCCATCGGGTTTCCTCGGGCAGGCGCTGAAAATCAGGCATCCGGCTGCCGGGCAGCCCGGTGGAGATGGTCTGAAACAGATCGTCGTCGGTAGGGGGGGTGCCGCTGGCGGTGGTGCGGAACTTGAAGATCCCCTCCGATAGGGGGCGCGGCTTGGGCTCCATCCGCTTGGCGTCCGGGCCGTCGCCGGCCCCGGTGGGGCCGTGGCATCGGGCGCAGGACTCCTGGTAGAGCACCTGGCCCAGGGCCAGGTCTGGCGTGGGCTTGCCCGCAGAGGCCGATTCCTTGGCCGCCTGGCTGGAGGTCGCCCAGGAGAAAGAGAGGACCACCCCGGAGAGAACCGCAAGAATTTTTACCATGGAAAGAATTTCATTCTAACGGAAGGCGAAACGACTTTCAAGCTTAGGATCAGCCCTTTCTTAGATTTTTCCTTCGAGACGGTTCAGAGGGATGGGGCCGAAGATCCGGGAGTCGTAGCTCTCCTGCCGGTTGTCGCCCATCACGAAATAGGTTCCCTCCTGGATCTGGAGGGGGCCCATCGGCGGGTAGGTGCGGCCTTTCGAATACGGCTCGGCCAGCGGCTGGCCGTTGACGAAGACTTGTCCCTGCGCGATTGTCAAGGTGTCCCCGGGCAGCGCGATCACCCTCTTGACGTACAGCTCCTTGGGCTCGTCAGGGCCCCGGAAGACCACAACGTCCCCCCGCTGGGGGGCCGCGAGGCGATAACGGTATTTGTGGATGAGGTAGTACGATCCTTCCGGCAGGGTCGGAAGCATGCTCCGGTCGGTCACGATGCCTGTTCCCACGACAAACCGATGGAGGAAAAGGTAGAGGAGCACCAAGGCCAAGAGAAGGCCCAGGGCCCGGTAGTTGGACCGCCGCCGCTCCTGGCGCACGAAACGCCAGTTGAAGAAGGCCCTCTTTTCGCGCCGCATCGTTTAAGAGTTTACCACGACGCCTCCCATCCGCCTGGCTTGACCCTGGGAGAGCCGATTGCTACGATGGCGGGGTGAGGAGACAGGAGGTAGAGGCCAAGTTCCTGGTTCGACGGCCCCACGTCCTGCGCGAGCTGGCCCGGCTGACGGCTTTGGATGGTTTCCGGGTGGTTGGCCGCAAGCGGGAACGCCAGGCCAACAGCTACTGGGATACGCCGGGCTTTGATCTGAGGCGCGCGAAAGCGGTTCTCAAACTTCGGCGGGTCGGTCAAAGATTTGAGCTCTCCTTCAAAAAGGAACTCGGACACTCGCGGGCGGTTTCTCGACGGCTGGAGGTGGCCGCTCGGCTTACGAAAGAGAAGCTCCACCTACTTCACCGTGATAAGCTAAAGGCAAGGCCGATCCAAGAGGCACGCCGGATAACCCGAAAACCGCTCGTCAAACTATTCACCCTTTATACCGACCGGCAGAAACTCCTTCTGGCTTTCCAGGGTCATCAGGTAGAATTGGCCCTGGACCGGGTGACCTTTCGGCGAGAGGGGCGGATCCTCGGCAGACGCTTCGAGGTGGAGGTGGAGAATCTCACGGCTTCTGACCGGCTGTTTCAGACGGTGATTCGCGCCTTAAGGCGCCGCTTTCCAGAGAAGCTCAAGAGTTCAAGAATCTGGAAGGGAGAGTACGGATTTCGATTATGGAAGCGAAACCGGCTAAGCCGGAGGTAAAGATTCACTGCTTCTTCTGCGGCGGCGCCCTTCACCGGCAGTCCGACGGCCATTGGGTTTGTCATGGCTGCGGGGCATTCTTTGAGGCCCAGCTCGATCCGCAGGGATGCTTGCTGGCGCTTTCCGTCGTGGGCTGCGGGACGCCCGATTGCTGCCAGCACCAGAGGCCGTGATCCAAACCCTGGGTTTCATCGCGGCGATCGTGCTGCCCTTCATGAACATTCCGCTCATCCTATTGATCGGCCAGAGGCGGTCCTCCAAGGATATTTCGCTGGTCTGGGCCCTGGGGGTATGGCTGTGCCTGCTGGCGATGCTCCCCTCGGCCCTGGTCTCGCCCGATCCGGTCTTTAAGCTCTTCGCGGTGGTCAACCTCTGCCTCTTTAGTCTCGTGGTGATCCAGGTCCTCCGCTTCCGCCAATGAGGCCATCCTCCGGTGTTGCTTACCTAGCTGCAGGAAACCCCGGCTTAAGGTCGGCCCTCCGCGCATCGTTCGAGCGCCC
>CAYJSX010000166.1:0-4160 GCA_964372575.1 uncultured Planctomycetia bacterium | reverse complement strand
TCCGGGTCCCCTTCACGCACGGCTCACCCCCACAGATATTCACGTCAGAAACAATCCGATCGGTCATCTCCCTATCTCCTGCTCTCAATTATACCATCTGCCAGCCAACGCGTGGCCAATCCCAAACCACACTGTTCCATACCAGGCCCAGAAGCGAACTTCAACAATTTGTTCAGTTGATTGAACAAAATGTAAACGGCCACCACCCACCCCCAGCGCTATTAGAGGTGTCCCCCCAAGTGTCTGCCTGCTCCCTGCCTGCCTGCCGGCAGGCAGGGAGCACCCCCTTACCCTAGAGGCTTCGGCCAGTTTCTTGAGATTCCAGCAAGGCGTTGGTTATCTCGTTCATTCCAGGGCCTATCTCTGCCTGATCCACGCCCAAATGATAGGCCAAGGCGGCCAAAAATTCCTGTAAGTCCGATGCCAACTGCATCCCTTTGACCTTGATATCCTTTCCCGCCAGCCGTAAGGCCAAGGAACGCCCCAAGGGGCCAAGGGCAAACTTTTCGTCTTCTCTCTTAAATTTCTCCCCAACAGTTACCAAATCCGGCTTTGGTTCAAGCTGAAGGAGAGTCTTGGCAATCTCTTCCGGATCGTCGGTACCGAGAATGTTGAGGCCCTCCTGGGATCCAATCCACTGTGTCAATTCTTCGTAATCGCTCCTGTAGCCCTTTCGGCATAGAAGATAAATCCTTCCGGCAAGCTCCTTCGGCATCTTCTCAAACAGTGGCTGAAGATCGTCGTGGCTATACCCAGCCAACCCCTCACGTCGAAGCAGGACGATGTTATTTGAACTCAACGGTTCAACGTGTGTTGCCCATTCGCCCAATACTTTGCCAAGCGTATTGCGCACACGGTCTAAAGGAACCTTCTGCCACGCCCCATCTCTCCTTTCGGCCTTATCCCAAGCGGCGCTCTCGCTCTTCGTCCGTCCGAGCAAAACGTCCCAATCCACCCCACCCTTTCCTACCCGAACGATCCACGGCGATTCCTCCCAGGGGCGGTCAATTTTAAAAGGCCCATTCTGTCCATTTCTCCCGTTAAGCCTAACCTTAACCCAATCCACCTCCTTTTTGCCGTTCCTACGGACTGCTACTACTTCCCCAACCTCTTGAAGGCCCTGATGCGCCACTACGTCTCCCTTTTGAAGGTGGTCTGCCCGCTCTGCAAGCGCCATCCAGCTTCCTGGAGGCAACCAGAAAGGGTTGTAATCTGGCGGCGTCCAGCGCAGGTTGGGATCGGGTTGCGCCTCTCCTGTTTCCTCCACAGCAATTCCATTCATCTTCTTAAGATACGTTTCGTACGCCTGGCTGCTGGCAAACCCTCGAACCTCAAAGCCCCTAAGCCTCAAAGGCCCGTCTCTTGCCAGAAGGAGATAGTTCCAAAAAAGTTTGCTCTGAGGCTCAACCGCTGAGGTGCCTGTTTTCTTGGCCTTTCGTTCCAGGATCTCCATGGCCTCCACCATCTTGGCTTCCTCTTTCTTGCTTAAGTTAAGCTTAAAATCGGAAGGCATCGCTAGGCACAGCTTGGCCAAGTCCTCAACGAGGGAAGCTCGGGTGTCTGAGCTTCCCTCATAGTCGTCCAACACGCCTGGGTTTCCAAAGGCCAGGTTCCAAATTCGGCGGATGGCATCGTTTCGTGTGGGATAGTTACTCAACTTTTCGGTGTAGCGGCCCTCCGTAAGGGCCGCCAGCTCGTGGAACCTGACCACCGCATAGAGCGGCTGCTCCTGGCTCAAACCGAGCAGCTTCCGTTGTGCCTCAAGGTGCCTCTTGGCCTCCTTGCTTTTCAGCACCGCATTCAAAATCTCCAAGGCATGGCCGATGGAATCGGTCCGGCTCCCCTGACCGATACGAGCTGTTGGTTTCGACTTTCCTTCGGGTTCGATCTCTCTGGAAGACTTCTTCCACCCCCAAACCCGTCTGGCCCAGTTGCTGCGAGAACGATTATCAAACGTCATGGCGGAAACGCCGTACCGTTGCCTTAGAATCTTCCCTGCCTTCTTGCCAACCCTTCCAGCTTGATCTTTACCCTCTCCCTTCAGTTGGCGCTCCAGCTCTTGAAAGATCTGGGTTCTCAGTTCGATATACTTGCTCAGAATCTTCTGGGTTGGAGTTCCACCGGCATAGACGGAAATGTCGTGTCCAGAAAGCCCGATTTCCCCTATGGGCCCGTTGACCTTAAGCCCCTCGAGTGTTTTCAAGACACCCACCAAAACCTCCGAGGCCACGACCGGCAGGTGGTAGAGCTCTAGATAGGTGACCAATTCCACCCGGCGAATCCCTTGTTTCAAAAGACCCTTGGCCAGAGGGCCATCTTTTTTTCTCAAGGCCTCTTTCAACGATTGGTTAAACTTCTTTCGGAAATCCTTGCCACCGGTAATGGTCCCAAGTTTCAACTTTTTGCCTGAAAGTCGATGGACATCGACCGCTCCCAATCTCAGGACTCCGCCGGGATGGATCTGCTTGCGATAGGGCTCCTTGAGGTCCTTTTCCTCTGCCAGTGCCTTCAAAACTTTCTCTGCCATCTGGTCCGCCAAGTTATGCTTCTTGCCCTTCTCCTCCAGCCCGGAGTGAGCGCGGCGACTCAAGAATTCAACACCCTGAATCTTGAATTCTTCAGAAAGGCTTGAAGCAACTTTCCAGCGGGGCAGCTTAAAGGCCTTACGAAAATAGAGCCCTATCTCCTGCCACTCCGATTGATCCAGGTTGTCTGGGTCTGAGATTCCTGTCATTCGAGCCACTGCGGTATGGGTAACTTGCGCTTTATTGTTTTTCAACTTTATCTTGACAGGCTGACCTTTGTCACGCGCCTCCCGAAGCTCAGCAAGCCAACTGGTGAGAAACTCTCCCACCACCTCCTCTGGCCTCTTGGAGGCATAACTCGGCTTGATGAGCTGTACACCGGTGATCTTTGGGCCCTCTGGACTGTCGCGGAGCCATTGAGCGGCATCCCAGCACCAACTGTAAAATTCAAGATTGGATCGATCCTCCTCGCTCGGCTCCGCTCCCTCTCCCCCGAACGACTCCGACAAAGCCCAGTTCACATTGTTCACCGCCTTCATGTTGGGCATCAAGGCCGACTCGATCCATGCCGAAGTGGCCGCTTTCCGCCGATCCAGCTCTGAAGGGGCTTCTCCCTTGCCTCTTTTCTTCGGCGTGAGTCTTTCCTTCACAAATGCGCTGCTGGACAGCAGCCCTCTGGCCTCTTCTTTGGAGAGTACGATATCGCCAGTCCGCCTGTTCAAAATCTTCTGCAGACGTCCCTGCGCTTGTGCCTCGATAAGGGCCGCCAGAAGCAGGGCCTGCATGGCGGAGGACTCCGCGCCATCAATCGGCAGCCCCAGAGGGAATTTCTGCAGCAATTCCATCTTTTCAGGGTCGGTAAGCTTCTCTTCTAAACCGGCCTCGTCAAATCGGGGACGCAGGGCGAGGGAGGGCCCGGCAGGCAGGAAAAGGGCGCCTGCCAGGATGGAAGCGATGATCCTGTTTAAGATTTGATACCTTCTCATGGGTTTAAGCTGTGAGATTAAGAGTATGGCTGAAGAGGGCCTGAAAAACAAGCTAAAAATCTGACTTTTTAGTCGTTAACATCTTGCGGTGCGTAAGAGTTTAGCCGCCGGAGACAGCGACGAGGTCGTCATTGCGAACGACCAACGGGAGTGAAGCAATCTCTCTTTAAAAACGAGATTGCGTCGTCGCTGTCGCTCCTCGCAATGACGGGAATACCTCTCAAACCGCTAAATAGATACTGCGGTGCCAGGCCTGCCTGCCGGTAGGCAGGTTAAAACCTGGCACCTTTTTCTAGGGGAGCTTGAGGAGCTTGGGGAGGTGGTGAGGTTCTAACCCTGGGTCCAGAGAAGGATCAGTTGGGCATATCCTTGTCGATCTGAAAACAAGACCGCCTTCACATGCTTAGCATCGGAGGGGACGCCCAGGGGCCCACGATAGATCTCGGCCAAAAGCTCCAGGGGATTCAGCTTGGCAATCTCTTCCGGGATAGGATAAATCCGGCGAACCGGCAGCCTGTCTGGTTTCTGGGGAATCGGATCGAGCAGTTCGTTCTCAAGGATAAGCCCCATCCGACCCCAGCGATACTTCCTGAGGAAATCGACATCCTCTGGTAAGCGAATCAGATAAAACAAAATTCCAGGAAGTAGA
>CAYJSX010000165.1:1850-4162 GCA_964372575.1 uncultured Planctomycetia bacterium | reverse complement strand
CGCTGAATTGGAGAGGAAATTGACCCTAGCGCGAACCTTTGTGGAGAAGCTGCTAAGGGGTTTAGAACATAGAGGGTCGGCTTGACCGGGTGGGGTGGGGGTGCTAAAATCGGGGCGATCTTCCAATCTTAGATTGCCTACAACGTTCACACCTAAAGGAGGTTTTCTCGATGGGGCAGGGCAAGGCAGGGTGGTGGATCGCGGGTTTGGCGGCGGCGGTGGTTCTGGTGAGCATCGGCTATGGGATGGGCCGGAGGGCCGGCTTGGCCGCCTCTTCGGCTTCGATGGACCTCACCGGCTCGGCGTCGGCGCCGGCCATTTCGGTGGAGCCGATCCAGCCGCAGGCAGAGCTTGCGGCCATCACGGTGAGCCCTTCGGCGCCTGCCGAGAATCCTGCCATCCAGCCTGCCGGCCCGGCTCCGACGGCCGCGGCCTCCGCGCCATTGCCCTTGGAGGAGTCGGCCAGGGTCCGGAATATTCAGTTGGCCCTGAAGGCCGCCGGGTTTGATCCCGGATCAGCGGATGGAAGGATGGGGCCCCTCACCCAGACGGCCGTGCGGGATTTTCAGAGGGCCCAGGGCCTGACGCCGGACGGCAAGGTGGGCCCCAAGACCTGGAGCAAGCTGGAACCTTATCTGACGAAGAGCGACTGAAATGGGTGCCAGGATTAATCCTGGCACCCGTCGTTAAAAAGAGAGGAAAGGAACGATGCGCACTGTTTCGATAACCCTGATGCTTGGGGCAGCACTTCTTTCAACCACGGCGGGGTGCGGGATCAACTTTTACGCGGGCCGGCCCACCGACGTTCGGAGAATCCACGAGCTTTTGAGCGAGCTGGATAGGATCAAGATGCAGAAGAGCGTGGAGGCCGACCAGCTTCTAGAGGCCCAGGCCCTCCTGCAGAAGAGACTCCAGAGGGAGATCAGCGACAAACAGGTGAAGCTTGAGATGGCCGAGAGGGGCCTGGTGCTCACCTTTGTCTCGGAGGTCCTGTTTGACTCGGGCAAGGCCGCCCTCCGGGCAGAGGCCCAGGAGACCCTCTCCAAGGTGGCCTCGGTGATCCAGGAAAAGGTGGCCGATCGCAACGTCGGTGTCGAGGGACACACCGACAACGAGCCGATCAAGCGCTCCGGCTGGAAATCGAACTGGGAGCTTTCCACCGCCCGGGCCACGAGCGTCCTCCACTTCTTGGAGGAAAACGGGGTTCGGCCGGAGCTTTTGGTGGCCTCTGGTTACGGGGAGTACCGGTCTGTAGCTTCCAACGATACCCCGGAGGGCCGGCAGAGGAATCGGCGGGTGGAGATCGTGATCCTGCCCAAGAAGCTCACCAAGGTGGAGCAGGCGATCCTCCGGCAGGCCTCAGAGTCCGGAGAGCCCGAAGCGGTGAAGAAGGCCAGGGCCCTCGAGGAATTCAAATAACGATGGCCGATAGGGTAAGAGGAACCACCCTGGGGCTGGTGGCGATCAGCCTGGCGGCCCTCATCGTCTCTGTGGGGGTGATGGCCAAGGCCAGGAGTGAGCGCAAGGCCATGGCCTCCTTGAAGAGAGATCTTAGCCAGCTCACCGAAGCCAACCGCTCTCTCGAGAAGAATCTTGAGGTTTCCCAGGCCCAGTCCCAGCAGTCCCAGTTGGCCACCGAGGAGCTCACCCAGGCCCTGGCGCATGAGCAGCAGAGAAACGAGCATCTCTCCGAAGCGATCCGCCAATGGGAGGCCTCCAAAAGGGCCGCCGAGGCGCTCGCCGCCAAGACCCAGTCCAAGAAGACCGTCTCCTCTCGACAGTCACCCTGACCGTCTCCTTCCTTGGCCCCCCCTTCGATCGCCCAGTTACCGGGGTATTCCGAGCTGGACCTCAAGCACCTGCCCAGACACGTGGCCATCATCATGGACGGCAACGGCCGTTGGGCCAAGGCCCGCGGCTTACCCCGGGTGATAGGGCATCGGGCGGGAATCAAGTCGGTTCGGGCCGTTGTGGAGGCCGCGCGGGAGCTTTCGATCGAGATCCTGACCCTCTACGCCTTCTCCGTCGAGAACTGGAAGCGCAAGGCCGATGAGATCCGGACACTCATGCGCCTCCTCAACGAGTACCTCCGCCGGGAGCTGGCGAACCTCCAGAAGAATCAGATTCGGCTCAACGTCTTAGGCGATGTAGAAGGCCTGCCCCCTTCGGTGCAGGCCGAGCTCAGACGGGTCATGTCCCTCACAAGCGCCAACCGGAAGACCCTCCTTAATCTTGCCCTCAACTACGGCGGCCGCAGCGAGATCGTTCAGGCCGCCCGCCGCGTTGCCGTCGAGGTGGCGGCCGGGCGTTTG
>CAYJSX010000165.1:0-1840 GCA_964372575.1 uncultured Planctomycetia bacterium | reverse complement strand
TTGAAGGAGAGCGAGCTTAACGAAGCTACCTTCAGCCGCTTTCTCTACACCGATGGCCAGCCAGACCCCGATCTCTTGATCCGCACCAGCGGCGAGCATCGGATCTCCAACTTCCTCCTCTGGCAGATCTCCTACGCGGAGCTGTACCTCACCCCCAAGCTTTGGCCCGACTTTGGCAAGGCCGACTTCATCGAGGCGATCCTGGACTTTCAGCGCCGGGAGCGCCGGTTTGGCGCGTGAAGAACGGGTGAAGGGTGATGGGTACGCTGCGGCCGAACAATCGTGTCTCAAGGTGCTTAGTAAGCTCAGTGGTTTGATAAACTCTATGAAGGGTTCTCACCGTTCACCCTTGACCCTACACCCTTCACCCGTTTCATGACCAACCTCCTCCTAAGGCTCATCACCGGTTCCCTTTTGATCGCCCTGGTCATCGGCGTTCTCTTCTTCGCTCCGCTGTGGGTCTTCGCCCTGGTGACGATCGGCTTCATCGGATTCGCTCTCAACGAATTCTTCTCGTTGGTGGAGCTCAAAGGGATCGTGATCGAACGCTGGGTGGGCCTCGGGGTGGGACTGTTTCTGCCCCTTTCGGTCTATCTCGGGTTCGAACCGACCAAGGGTTGGGAGCTCTTCTTCATGGTGATCGCCTTTTTGGTCCTTTTTACCCTGCAGCTCACCCACCGGGACAGCTCCCAGGCGATCGTGGGAATCTCCACCGCCTTGTTCGGGATCTTCTACGTCTCCTGGTGCTTCAGCTTCCTGATCAAGCTGCGTTTCCTCGGCAGCGATGCGCTACCGGATGGCCGGTGGCTGGTCGCCTTTTTGCTGCTGGTCACCAAGATGGGAGACATCGGGGCTTACGCCGTGGGCTCCCTCTTTGGCCGCCACACCTTGATCCGCAGGATCTCTCCCTCCAAGACGTGGGAAGGCTTGGGCGGAGGATTGCTCTTTAGCCTGGGATCTGCCCTTGCGCTGCGGGGGGTCTTTTCACAGGTGCCCCTGGGCCACCTCGTGACCTTAGGGCTTTTGTTGGGCCTGGTGGGCCAGTTGGGGGACCTTTCGGAATCTTTGATCAAAAGGGACTGCCAGGTGAAAGACTCCAGCCAGCTTCTTCCTGGGATGGGCGGGGTGCTGGACGTTCTGGACAGTCTCCTCTTTACCTCACCGATCTGTTATTTCTACATGGGGATGCTCCATTTGGGGACACACTTAAGGTGAAGCGAATCGTTCTGCTGGGTTCCACCGGATCGATCGGCGTCAACACCCTGAAGGTGGTAGAAGACCATCCCGGAAAGTTTGAGGTGGTGGGGTTGGCCGCCGGCCGTCAGGTTCGGCCGCTGGCCCAGCAGATCCGCCGACTGAGGCCCAAACGGGTGGCCCTGCGGGATGCCTCCAGGTGGAGAGAGCTTAAAAATCTCCTGAACGGTGTCCGCACCGAAATCCTCGTCGGGGAGGAGGGGGTCTCGGAGCTGGCGGCGACCGACGGGGTGGATCTGGTGGTGGTGGCGATCACCGGGGCGGCCGCGTTGAAGCCCACCCTGCGGGCAGTGGCCAAGGGTCGGACCGTCGGCTTTGCCAACAAGGAGACCCTCGTGATTGCAGGGGAGCTTGTCTTAAAGGAGGCCCAGGCCCGCGGGGCGACCCTGCTTCCCATCGACAGCGAACATTCGGCCATCTTCCAGTGCCTTCAAGGAAATTCCCATCGGGAGGTTCGGCGGATTCTGTTGACCAGCTCCGGCGGCCCCTTGAGGAGGGTTTCTGCCGGCGCCTTTAAGCGGCTCACCAAGGCCCAGATCATGCGGCATCCGCGCTGGAAGATGGGGCCCAAGATCACCGTGGACTC
>CAYJSX010000164.1:0-4181 GCA_964372575.1 uncultured Planctomycetia bacterium | reverse complement strand
ATCACCTTGTGGAACCCCATGCGGGACAAGATGTCTACCGGCACCGGGTCGAGCACCCCGCCGTCGATCAGCCAGCGGCCGCGAACCTTGACCGGCTCAAAGACCGCCGGGATTGAAACGGAGGCCCGAACCGCCGTGACCAGAGGCCCTTCATCCAGGACCACGATTTCCCTTCGTCCGTAATCGACCGCGACGACCTTCACCGGAATCTTCAGGTCTCGAAAGGTGAGACCGTCCAGGTGCCGGATCAAAAAGTTGGTGACCCTTCTACCGGTAAAGATCCCGAACTTGGGGATCGTGATGTCGATGAGTTTGAGCAGCGAGCGCTTGGTGGAAAATTCATACGCAATACCTTCAATCTGATCGGCCGAAAGGCCCGAGGCCCACAGGGTGCCCACCAGGGCGCCCATCGAAGAGCCGGCCACGATGTCAACCGGGATCTTCTCCCGCTCCAGCACCCTCAGGACCCCGATGTGGGCCAGCCCCAGCGCCGCCCCAGAACCGAGGGCCAGTCCCACCAGTACCTCTCCGATCTCCCGGGCCACCCGTCGGACCGCCCTGGAATATTCCCAGTCCGGGTGGGCCAGGACCATGGGATGCCCCGGGGCTGGAGGGGCCTCGACGGCGGGCAGGGTGGCGTAGATCTTGTGCCCCAGCAGGCGGCCTCTCTCCTCAGAGGCCACCTCTTCTGAGATTTCGTTGACCACCACCTTGATCCGGTCGCTGGCCTGCTGGATCGTTCGGTGAAGCTCCTCGATCAGGACCCCGGAAGAGGTCAGGTGCTCCCGGCTGCCCCCGGTAACGAGATGGATCAGGTCCGCCTGGACGAGCGCCTTGAAGACCGTCCGATCCATGGCGTGGGGCAGGTCGGTGATCACGTAGTGATACTCGTTGGCCAGGTACGACAGGAGGGGAGTGATCTGGGTGACGTCCGAGGCCAGATGGGGATCGTGGGCGATGTTGAGGGTGTCGATCCCCACCGCCGGGTGATGGACGATCGATGCGGCCACGCGGGACTGGTCAAAGCCGACCCCTTTGAGCCGAATCGGCAGCGGGCAGCTCGTCACCCCCAGGGCCCGGCAGGCCTCGTCTCCGGTGGGGCTCATGTCCACCAGGATCACCTTCTTCCCGGTCTCCTGGTGAAGGCTGGCCCCCAGGTTGATCGCGTACATCGTCCGGCCGGTCCCCTTCAAGGGGGAGTAAAGGGAAATGAGGGTCGATTCAAAGATCTTCTTGGCGGTGGTGGTGTCCTTCTGCCGCAGGCGCCTGGAGAGGGTGGTGGACAGGTGGATCGCCACCTCTGGGATCTCCTTCAGGATCACTTCAAAGTCGGCCCGCTTGATCTTAAGGAGGATCGAATCGTTCATCGCCTGGGTGGTCACGGAATGGGGCTCGCTGGTCAACAGAGAGATCATCCCAAAGTAGTCGCCCCGGTGAAGGACCTCCAGGGTGTCGGTCTTGCCCGACGGGGCCTTGGCAAAGACCCGAACCCTTCCGGTCAGCAGGCAGTAGAAGGCGTCCGGCGGGTCTCCCTGGGTATAGATGAGCTCTCCCTTTTCAAACTCAACCAGGCGGGAACGGCTGGCGACTTGGCTTAGCTCGGAGGGCTTCAGGCGTGAGAAGATGGAGATCTGCTGGACGAGGCGGCGCTTGTCGACGGCCCGAAGCTCTTGGACCGCCGAGGACCCGGAGTTAGACGGGCCTTCCTTCTGCGGATGCCGCATAACTTAACATGATAACATAAGGCCGATAAAGGCCGCATTCAACCGCAACCATTGGAATCTGCGGTCGGCAACTTAAGCCGCCATCTCGTGAGACCTTTCGCTCGTCCCCCGTCCCCTCAACCAGCAGACAGGGTGGGCCAGGGTCTCAACGCCTTAGGCCTGTGGCTTTGCGTTCCCGGTTTTCGCCGAGTTTGCCTTTATCGGCTCCTCCCTTAACCATGCCACAGAAAGGAGCCGACAGTCAAATCGCGAGCAAAAAGCTCAAAGTCCAAAAAGTTTTCCACAATTGGGGTCAGACCCCAATTGTGAATAACTTCTGCAGATCCCTCCTGACCCACCCCTTAGCCATAGCCCAATCTCCGCAGCCACGTGGGGTCGCTGCGCCAGTTTTTGGCCACCTTGACCCACAGATCCAGAAAGACCGCTCCCTCCACCAGCTTCTCGATCTCCTCTCGGGCCGCCTGCCCAATCCGCTTGAGGAGAGCCCCTCCTTTTCCGATCAGGATTCCCTTTTGAGATTCCCGCTCCACATAGAGGGTCGCCCGAATGTAGGTGGACGGCCGCCCCTCGCCTCCTGGCCGCTGGCTTTTCTCCCCAGGACGCCACTCCTCGATGGCAACCGCCACCACGTACGGCACCTCCTCGTGCGTAAACAGGAGGGCCTTCTCGCGGACGATCTCCTGGGCCAGGGACCGAACCGACTTGTCGGTCACCTGATCCGGCGGGTAGAGGGCCGGTCCCTCCGGCAGGGCCTCCACCAGAGCCTTTAATAAAGCGGGGAGGTTATCTCCCTTCGTCGCAGAGGTCGGAAAGATTTCCCGAAAGGAAAACAGTCTCTGCGCCTCTTCGATCTGCGGCAGGATCAGTCCCTTCTCTACCCGATCCACCTTGTTGATCGCCAGAAAAACAAGCGGGACATGGGTGCCAGGCACCTTCTGGTCTGAAGGTTCTCTCCTCCGAAGCAACTCTATGATCTGGCAATCCCCCTCAGTCAACCCAGCCGGCCCCTCGGTCATCAGAAGGATCAGGTCCGCCTCGCCCAGCGCGGCGATCGCCTGCTTGATCTGGTGCTTGGCCAGCAGGGTCTTGGCTCCCCGGTAGATTCCCGGGGTATCCAAAAAAAGGAGCTGCGCCTCGTTCAGGGTTAAGATGCCCAGCAGCCGATCGCGTGTCGTCTCCGGCTTGGGGGAAACGATCGCGACCTTCTCCTTGAGGAAGGCGTTGAGGAGGGTGGACTTTCCCACGTTGGGCCTGCCTATAATCGCCACGCTCCCACACCGATGCAGCGCGGCGGGTCCCTGTGGGGATGACGAGGCTACTTGGCCAACCTTCGAAGGATTGGAAGATCTCTTTGGATACAACGCTCTACGATTCGCTTAAGCTCCGGAGTGACTCTATCATTCGCTTCGGTAGCTTCTTCGATTGCGTTAGACGGGTATCTCCCTTTTCTTGTCTGCCTTTGCCTCATCTAAATGCGGGGGAGATGTCTGTAGGTTCGTTCATGGCGGCGCTCAACTCGAAGAATAACGACCCTGCGATCTTTATCCAGTACGGCGTAGACAACTCGCCAAGGGCCTACTCGAATTCTATGCAAGTTGTCCTGTAGCTTCTTAGCTCCGAAAGGCCTCGGGTTGGAGGAAAGGCTCCGGGTGGCGAGATCGATCGCCTGAAAACGATCGGTAGGAAGTTCGTCCAGTTCCCTCTGAGCTGAAGACTGAAGAACAACTTCGTAGCTCACACCGCTTTGTGTAATCTGCCCTTACGGTAGGCTGCGTACGAAACGGCTTGCTCTGGATGAGTCAGGTATTCTTTGAGTCGTCTCCTTCCCATCTCCAGGTCTTCTAAGTCCTCGCGGTATAAAGCGTCTACCGCTTCACGGATCAGCTCGGTCAGTGAAGTGTTTCGTTCCACCGCAAGATGCTTTAGGCCGCGGTGAAGGGCCTCCGGCAGATAGATCATGGTTCGTGTCATGGCTTCTAACCTCCTTAACCCTAGTATAGCATCAAGGCATTATAATGTCAAGATGCCTTGTCTTCGGGTAACTTACGCCTTAAGAAAGTTTGTAGAGCTGTTTGGGGTTGAGGGCTTGGGCGAAGTCGTAGGCCCCTTTGAAATCCTCGATCGAGTCCTCCTCGGTTTTGCCCAGGAGCTTCGCCTCCACGAGGCTAAAGACGATGTGCCCGAAATCCTCGGTCGTCTTGACTCCCCAGTGCTCAAAGACCTGGCGGGTCAAAGGGCCAAACTGATCCAGTCCGTAGACTCGAATTCCGGCCAAGAGCTCCTGGCCGGTCACGTGCCGGCGCTCCGTAAGCTGGGAGACGGTAAAGTGAAGGGCCCCCAGCACAAAGAGATACGCCTCCGGCTTGTACCGGGGATCCCTCTTCACGATCGCCTGGATTTTGATCAACAGTTCAGCGGTAGGGTTTAACATGGGTTAACCCAATTGGTGCCTGGCAC
>CAYJSX010000163.1:0-4202 GCA_964372575.1 uncultured Planctomycetia bacterium | reverse complement strand
GGTTTCGAGATATCATTTTCAATTGAATTTGATATCATTTTGAAGTATCCTTGAGGTAAGGGGGTGATGCTTGAGATGAGCCGGACGGTGATTGATGTGGATGATGATTTGATCCAGGGAGCGCGGGAGCTGACGGGATTGAAGAAAAAGGTAGATGTCATCAACAAGGCCCTGGAAGAGTTCGTGCGGCTTCCTGCCGAGCGCATTCGGTGGATTATGAGGTCGAGAAATCGGCGGAAGGGGTATCTGGAAAGGGGCTTGCAATGAGTCGGACGGTCGTGAACCTGCGGGATGGACTCCTTCGGCGCGCCCAGCGTCTGACGGGTGTAAAGAAGAAAGTTGAGATTGTCAACCTGGCGCTGGAGGAGTTGGACCGTCGGAGAGAGGCCAGGAAGATTCTGGAATTGGCTGGGAAGGTTCGGTGGGAAGGAAACCTCAAGGCCATGCGGAGGGACCGAAAGATTGACCTTGGTGGATAGCTCTGTTTGGATCCATCTGTTTCGATTCCCCGTTCCAACCGAAGCGGTCCGCATGGACCGCGTCATTGACGACGCCGCCACCTGCGGTGTCGTCATCCAAGAGGTGCTCCAGGGTATTCAACCGGAGCGTTACGTCGCCAAGATTCGCAGGAGTCTCTTGAGGCACTACTATCTCGAAGCGACTCAAGCCACGCATCTTAAGGCGGCGGAGTATGGTCGGAAATGCCGTGCGAGGGGTTTTCATTTGTCGACCGTGGATGCGCTCATTGCCGCCGTTGCGGCTCAGTACGACGCCCCACTCTGGACGCTCGACGGGGATTTCAGGCGGGTGGCCCACTTGCTTCCGATCCGGCTGTATTCTTACCCGTGAAGATGCCGTACCGATGAAGACGCCGGCCACCGCCCGAAACGCACTCGTTGTTTTTGGTCTGATCGTTGTCGCGGCGCTGGCCATCCGGTGGGCCTTCTTCTCTCGCCTGCAGGCGCCTCCCCCTTCTCCTCCCCCCCCTCCTCCTGCTGTTTCCCTGCCCCCATCTCCCCTCCCGGCGGTTCAGCCGCCGGCTCCAGCTCTTCCCTCGCCGATCCTGGTGGACGATTTTGAGATCTGTCAGACTTCGGGCATCTTTGAGGAGAGGGCGAATCGGCTGGATTCCTTTCAGGGGACCTGGGCCAGACGCCCTTCCTATGCGCTGATCACAAAGGTGACGGACGTACGGCCAGGATGCAGCGGCTCCGTTCTTCGGCTCGAGTACGCCAAGCTGGGTGGCTGGTGCGGCTGGTACACCCTCCTCAATGGGATCGACATCTCCCAGCACAACGCCCTGATCTTCTGGGTGAAGGGAGAGCAGGGGGGCGAGCGCTTTGACATCGGCCTGGCCGACGACCGGATGCAGGAGCTCGAGATTGACGCCGTCTTTGCTGGGCCCATCATGGCCTTCTTGCCGGGCGGGGTCACGACCGAATGGCAGCAGGTCAAGGTACCGCTGGCTGGCCTTCGAACCGACTTGGATATGACCCGGATGGGTTCGCTCGTCTTCTGGTTTCGGTACGAGGGCAAGGGGGCCATCTCTGTGGACGACGTCGCCTTTACCTACGACGAAGAGGTGGAACGGATTCAGGAGGCAAACGCCCCCCGCGCCGTGCCAGACCCACACGCCCCCCGCTCTTCCTGGGTTTGGAAGTACGATCCGGTCAACGACCTGAAGGTTCGAAGGGAGCTTTTGGACTTCGCCAAGCGGACAGCCCTGGAGACCCTCTACGTTTACTTGGGGGAGAGCCCCATCTTGGAAATGCCGGCCGATTACCAGGGGAAGCTCGCCCAGTTTCTGGCCCAGGCGCACGAGTCAGGGGTTCGCATAGAAGCCCTGCAGGGCAATCCCCTCTGGGCCCTCAAGGAGTATCACCCCCGTGTCCTCGCATGGCTTTCTGGCTTCCTGGAGTACAACGCCAAGCGCCCGCCGGAAGAGAGGATCGACGGTGTTTCACTGGACATCGAGCCGTACCTCACCACCGAGTGGGAGACGGGCGATCGGGAGAAGCTGAAGAAGGAATTCGTGGAGCTCCTCGTCCAGATAAGAAGGGAGATCAACGAGGCCGCCTTAGAGAGCCCCTTTCGGATGGGGCTGGCGATCCCGGTCTTTTATGACCGGGAGCCGGAGTTTGAGGAGGCCCTCCTGCGTGAGGTGGACTATGCGGCCTTGATGGATTATTACGATTCTGCCATCGACATCGTGAAGAACAGCCGTTCTCACCTCTCCCTGGCCAACCGCCTGGGCAAGGAGATGATCATCGCGGTGGAGACGCAGGACCTGGTCCAGATGGCCCAAGGCAAAAGGCGCAACACCTTCCACGAAGAGGGCTGGGAGGAGATGGAGCGGCAGCTCGCCTCGGCGGTGGACAGCCTGCGCCAAAACCCAAGCTTCGGCGGGATTGCCATCCACGCCTTTGACAGCTACCGGCTCCTTCAAAAGGGGCGCAACGTCCCGACCCGTGAGCGGACCGGCAAGGTCTCGCCCTTGACCGCCCCGCAGGCGCTTGCACCGATTGCCGCCGACGGAATTCTCAACGAATGGGAAGGGGCGAAGTGGCTCACCTTTGATCAGCGCTCCCAGGTGGTCTATGGGGCCGGGGCTTGGAAGTCGCGCGAGGACTTAAGCTTTAAAGCAGCCTTTCAGTGGAGCCCGGAGGCGCTGTACCTGGCCCTGGAGGTGCAGGACGACACCTTGCTGCAGGAGTGGCCGGCCGGCGACATGTGGCAGGGGGATCACGTTGAGGTATGGTTCGATGTGGACATCCTGGGGGATTACACCGAGGCGGTCAACTCCCTCGACGACCTCCAACTGGGCTTGAGCCCTGGCGACTTTAAGGGGCGCCCGCCAGAGATTCACGTTTGGGTTCCTTCGATAGATCCAAACTCCCTGGCCGATGTTCGGCTAGGCGCCGTCCGCACGCCCACCGGCTACACCCTGGAGGCCCGGCTGCCGACCGGGTTCTTATTTCAAACACTGGGCAAACGGGTAGGGGTGGATCCCCGCCAACTCTCTGTGGGCCCTCTCAGGCCCGCACCCGAGATCTCGCCCCTGCAGGACGAGGTGCTGGCCGGCAAACGGTTCAAGCCCGGCTTCCGGCTGGGGGCGATGATCGACGGCTCCGACACCGACCATGCCAAGCATCCGCAGAAGGCGATGATCTCCACCTCCACCGAGCGCCAGTGGGGCGATCCCACGACCTTCAACGAGCTGGTGCTGGAATGAAAAGACAGTCATGGGTCGTGGGTCATGGGTCATGGGTGAAGAAAAGGTCTTGGGTCGTGAGTCTTGGGTTTTGCGTAAGAACTGCATGGGTTGCCGCTGTCGTCCTTTTACTCACGACTCACGGCCCACGACTCACGACTGCTTTTGCCGAGCCAGTTTCCCTCGAGGAGGTGGCCCCCCTGCCCGCGGGCACCAAGCTCCTGGACGCCGAGGCCCGATTCGCCCAAAGGGGCAAGACCGGCGGCTTTGCCATGAAGCCCTCCAAGTACGGTACCTATGTGGACGATAAGGTTCAACAGGATCCGGCCTCCGGCGGGGCGATCCGGATCCGGTACCGACGTGCGCCTGATCCGACCTTCTGCGGGGCCTACCTCATTGTGCTGGGGGACCTGTCCCGTTTTTCCGCGTTGAGCTTTTGGGTGAAAGGGGCCAAGGGAGGGGAGACTTTCGAGATCGGGATGAACGACACCATCTCCAACAAGCGGGAAGACGCTGTTTTTGTGGGGTCGGTCTACCGGTATCTTCCAGGGGGCATCACGACGGAATGGCAGCCTGTCCACGTCCCCCTGGAAGATTTCTTCGGGGTGGACTTAAGCCGCGTTTACAGCCTCGTCTTTAACTTCAACGAAGAGGGTGAAGGCGCCTTTTGGATCGATGGGCTGGGGTTCGATACCGAACCGGCCTTACGCCGAGCCGATGAGCCAGAGCAAAAAGGGTTCCTCCTCCTGGACAACTTCAACCACAGCGACCTCAATCTCTTGGGTCGCAAGGCCAACACCTACAAGAAGCTTCCATCGGTGTGCGCCGTAAAGAGGATGGCTGTCCCCTCTCCCCCTGGGGGAGAGGGTGGGGTGAGGGGGGTTGGCAGATCCCTCCGGCTCGATTTCGACAAGCGCCCCACCGGCTGGTGCGGCTGGTACACCCTCTTAAACCAGATTGACGGCGCCTTTGTCGACTTAAGCCCCTACAC
>CAYJSX010000162.1:0-4232 GCA_964372575.1 uncultured Planctomycetia bacterium | reverse complement strand
CCCTCCCCCCTAACCTGGTGTCGCCGCGTAATCTCCCCCCCCCCCCCCCCCCCCCTTGGGGGGGGTGGTTTGGGGGGGGGGTAAAGCGCCAGGGGAATGGCCCGAATCGTTTTGAGGTTGGCGGTGATGTCGTCTCCCTGTTCCCCGTCGCCCCGCGTTGCCCCATAGAGGAGCCGGCCCTTCTCGTAGGTCAAGGAGACGCTTACTCCATCGAACTTGAGCTCCACCACATAGGAAACCTTCTCACCCCCTAAGAAGCGCCTCACCCGGGCGTCAAACTCCTGAAGCTCCTTGGGCGAATAGGTGTTGTCCAGACTCATCATCGGCGCCTTGTGCCGAACAACCCCGAAAGCGGCCAGCGGCCCCTCGGCAATCCGCTGGGTGGGGGAATCCGGCGTGATGAGTTCTGGAAACTGCTCCTCGAGATCCTTGAGGGCCCGGTAGAGCCGGTCGTACTCGGTGTCGGTGATCTCCGGTCGGCTCTCCACGTAGTACTTCTGGTCGTGATACCGGATGAGCCTCCGAAGCCGCTCGATCTCCCTCTGAGCCTGGTGGGTCCGCTTAGTTCTCAACAATTGGTGCCAGGCACCATTTGTTAATAACCTGAGGAGAGTCTATCGGCCAGGAACTCCGGCAGGCCGGCCTTCCGGATCTTCTCCTGGGCCCGGGCCACCGGATAGGTCAACCGTCGAAACTCCAACTGCCCGGAATCGGAATCGTAGAGGCAATAGCTGGCCCTCGGATCTCCATCGCGGGGCTGGCCCACCGAACCGACATTCACCAGGTGCCTGGCCAACGGGGAGATCGTCAGGCGCTGGGGCCGCTCAAAGCCGATTCGATCCCCCTCTTGGACGAAAACGCCCGGCACATGGGTATGGCCGATAAAGGCAACCGGTGTGGCCTGGACAGCCAATGAGCGGCGCGCCTCCTGAAGGTTCATCACGTAATGAAACTTCTCGGGCTCATGAACGGAGCCGTGAGCCAGGGTCACCTGGGAGTCCTGCCAAGTAAGAGAGAGGGAGTTGAGGTAAGCTGCGTCGCTTGCGGCCAGGTGCCGCTTCGTCCACTCCAATCCGGCCCGGGCCCATTCGTTGAACCACTCCAGGCTCAACTTCCCGGTGAGGGCCCAGTCGTGGTTGCCGCAGACCGTGTGATGGACCTCCTTACGAATCAGCGCCAGACACGGCCCGGGATCGGCCCCATACCCCACCAGGTCCCCAACGCAAAGGAGCCGGTCGACCTTCTCCGCCTTGAGGGCCTCGAGGACAACCTCCAAGGCCTCCAGGTTGGAATGAACATCCGAGATGACCCCATAGCGCATGGATCAGTAAAACCGGATGCTGAAATCTTCAAACTCACCCGTCGCCTCGCTCCAATGGACCTCGGCGGCCCGGAGGTAGGGCTTCATTGGACCTTGGGCCACCCGATCCAGGAATTTCTGAAGGGTCTCGGCAGAGCCCTCGACGACAGCTTCCACCCTGCCATCCGGGAGGTTCCTGACCCAACCGGTCACCCCCAAGCCGTTGGCCGTGGCCTCTGCGGTATAGCGAAAGCCGACCCCCTGGACCCGTCCGCTCCAGTAGACGTGGAGCCGCTTAAGCTGAAGCTTCTTTACCGTGTGATGGGTCCGCATGCGATCCTGGCCCCGGCGTTGCCCGCCGGGTCGGTGACATCATCATCTGGACCAGCATGGATCACCAGCGAAGTCCCCCCTGGCCGGAAGAGGGAATGGGGCCCCTCGCCCAGGGTAACCCTCCGGGCCAGCAGTTCGACCTGTGCCGATCCATCGGGCCTGACTACCAGGTTGGGAAGGTCACCAGCGTGCGCCCCCTGCGGATTCTTGGTGCCGTGCTTCTTGCCGAAGGGATTGAAATGGCCACCCGCCGACTTGAAATCCGGTCTCTCGCAGCTTGCCTTCTCATGGATGTGGAAGGCGTGCACCCCCGGCGGCAAATGAGAAACCTTCAACCGGATTCGGACCCCGCCGGGTGCCTCCCTCAGCGCGGCCCTTCCCACTTCTCTGCCTTGAGCATCGACCAAAACCGCCCTGGCCTGCCTGCCCTCTCCCATGCCAAGACTGAAAAAGGCCAGGCAAAGGGCGGCTCCCATCATGAAAATCACTGACCTTTTCATCCTTTACACCCTTTCGAAATCGGGGCGCCGGGATGCAGCCACCCGTGCGGGCCAATAGTCCAGCAAGTCGGCTGTATCCTCCCTGCATTGCCAAGGTTCTGGTGGATCTGCGAACCCGGGACCTCTTGGTCCGAATCAGAATCATCGACGCTTCGCGGCACCTGATTATTTTAACCTTGTTTGCCTGTGTTGGCTATCCGTTGCTGCTGGTGGGAGTTGCGCAGAAGTGCCTGCAGATTGGTTCGGGGTGGTTCTTGCCGGTGGTTATCGCTGGTAGAGGCCAGTCTGGTCTATTCTGTTAGCACCGCGTTAGGACGGGATCGAGCGTGAGTTCTATCCGATGTTGTCACACACCCCACACAGATATTTTCTTCCTTTGATCGAGTGCGAGTCCCGGCTTAACACGATGACCGTTTTGCATTCAGAGCACCGGGTCGGCTCATAGGCAGGAGGATTCTTCAGCTTCTCAAAGTTGTACTCGTTGGTCCCATACCAAACATACATCTCCGTTTCAAACTCGTTCCGGCACCTTTGGCAGCTCGTCCAATGGCCCGGGTGTTCTTCGTTATGGTGGTGGCCACATAGCGTGTACCGGCCATGATTTCTATGACAGCTGTTCCGGGCATAGGAAAAAAGAACGTATCGGTCTTCGTCGTCACAGATCCAATTCCCGCAACACTCGGTCTGGGTCAGCCTTTTTGCTTTGCCACACAGGCCGCATCGGGGTGAAGCCTTTAGAGATTGCTTCCGCGTAGCCATGAAGACGAGCGGGGTCTCAGCCCTGACTGGAAAGGTGCTGCTTGGCTTCCTGCAGGAATTCCTGCGCCTGACCGATCATGGTCGCCACATCCTCGGAATCCACCTGCGACTCCACTTCGTAATCGCCTTGGATTCGTTCATCGAAGGCGTCTACCAACCATCTGTGGAATTTCGGATCCATCTGTTTCGTCTTGATAAAATGCTCCGCAAACGCCCCATGAACTCCGCCGTGCTTCTTGAATTGCAGATCTCTTTCATTGAGGAGCGCTTCGGCCACATAGAAGAGAGCGTAATAGGCCCGGGAAGTAGCGAAATCCACATCCCCTTCCTTAAGGAGTCTCTCGGCAGCGCGAATGGAGCGGAAGGATTTCTGTAGGAGTTTCTCTGTTTCTGGCTTCATGCGGCGACGGCTTCAGCCCGTGTATTTCGAAGAAAAGGAGAATCGTAACTCCGCCATTTCTCCTCAGAGACGAACACGCGGCTGACGCTAACACTGTACTTGAGGCAAAGAGAGGAAATCAATTGGCTGGTTCGCCCAATCTCAGCAGAATACAGGTCGTATCCCTCTAACACGATCAGCACATCCAGATCCGACTCCGGATCCGCCTCGCCTCTGGCATAGGAACCGTAAAGGTACACCCCTTTCAGGCGATCTCCGTAGATCGCCTGAAGCCCCGTTTTAAGCTCGTTCATCAGGGCTTTCAACTCCATCTTACTTATCGTCCTCAACATCCCCTCATCTTCCTCCACTACCTTGCTACTATAGCACAAGAGGGGTAAGCGGCGGAGGGCAACGATTATCCGGTCTGCTGGAGGGTTGATGGATGGTACACCGAACAACTGGGTGTCCAGCCGCTGGCCAATTTGGCGGTGAGTTTCAGGGAGAAGATGCCCCCTTCGCTTCGCTCAGGGTAAACTCCGCGGTCAAAGGTGGTCTCGATGGAGGCGTGCCCGAGCTGCGACTGGATCACCTTCGGATTTTCCCCCTGGGCGATGAGCAGGGTCGTGTAGGTGTGCCGTAAGATCGTGAAAGCGGATCCGCCTTAGGCCAGCCCGGGTTAGAGCCGGCAGGAACTCCCGCCGAACCATATTCTCGGCGTGAATCGGCTTGCCTTCCTTCGTGCAGAAGACCAGATCGTAAGGGCTGGCTGGACACTTGTCGTTTCCTGTTATTCCCTGTTAGCGCTTGATCTGCTATCAGGATGCTATCAGGAAACCCCCTTGGGAACCATAAACCAGGCCTTGATCGCTTGGCCCGTTACCAAGAGGTCAAGAAATCAACCGCTCCAGTATAACACCGTGCTCGAAAAAGCTGGCAGAAAGCCGATATGTTATGTATA
>CAYJSX010000161.1:0-4278 GCA_964372575.1 uncultured Planctomycetia bacterium | reverse complement strand
GCTGGAGGCGGCCAAGAATGTCAACGCCGCCGTCCAGATCCCGGTGGTGGCCGACTGCGACAACGGCTACGGCAACGCCATCAACGTGATTCGGACCTCCACCGAGTTTTCTGCTGCCGGCATCGCCGGCATCTCGATAGAGGATTCGGCCTTTCCCAAGCGCTGCTCCCTCTATCCCGGCGAGCACCGACTGGTGAGCCAGGAGGAGATGGTCGGGAGGATCCGGGCCGCCAGGTCGGCCGCCGCCGATCCCGATTTCGTGGTGATCGCCCGCACCGAGGCCCTGATCGCCGGCCTGGGGCTTCAAGAGGCCGCCGCCCGTGCCAACGCCTATGAGCAGGCCGGGGCCGACGCCCTGTTGATCCACTCGAAGTCCAACTCGCCTAAGGAGGTCCTGGCCTTTGCCAGCCAATGGCGGGGGCGAACTCCCCTGGTGGTCGTTCCCACCATGTTCCCCACCGCCTCGGTGGAAGAGCTCGCCCAGGCCGGCTTCAAGGTGATCATCTTCGCCAATCAGGCCCTGCGCGCGGCGGTTTCGGCGATGAAGAGCCAGCTTTCCATCCTGCGCCGAGAAGGCCGGGCCGAGGTGCTGGATGGAGCCATCGCCAGCCTCCAGGACGTTTTCGATCTGGTGGGCGTCTCTCAATTCCAGGCCCAGGAGGAGGCGTTCCTTCAGACCAGAGATCCGGTGACCGCCGTGATCCTCGCCGCCGGCTTTGAGGAACAGCTCCTGCCGCTCATTGAGGATAAGCCCAAGGCGATGCTCGAGATCAAGGGCCGCTCGATCCTGGAGCGCCAGGTGAGCCTCCTGCGTGCCAGCGGCATCTCGGAGATCGCGGTGGTACGGGGCTATCAGGCCCAGGCGATCAACCTCGCCGGCATCCGCTTCTTCGAGAATCCGGATTATCGAGGAAAAGGAATTGCCGTTTCCCTCTTCACCGCCCTGCCCTCTCTGAAGGGCCGGGTCCTGGTCCTCTACGGCGACATCCTCTTTGATCGGACGATCCTGGAGCGGGTTTTAACCTGCCCAGCCCCGGTGAGTCTGGCGCTGGACCGAGCCTGGTATGATCTTTTCCGAACCGAAGGCCACTCGCCCGTGGGAGCCGAGTTAGCGATCACGAGCCGACCCCCTGCCGACAGCCGCAGCCACCGATTCCTGCCTTCCGAGGAGCCAATCGACGTCTTGAAGATCGGCCAACGGATCGAAAAGGAGAGGGCCTGCGGCGAGTTCATCGGCTTGGCAAGTTTTTGCGCCGAGGGGGTAGGTTGGCTTAAGGCAGTCTATGGGGAAGGCCTCCGGCAGCCAGCGGATCGGCCCTTTCACGAGGCGGCCAGCTTCTCCCAGGCGTCTCTGACCGACCTGCTGCAGGAGATGATCGACCAGGGCCGCCCGGTGGCGGCGATCGAGATCTACAAGGGTTGGCTGGAGGTCGACACCTTCGAGGACTACCGCCGCGCCTGGGCCAAGCTGTAAGCGGCCAGCCGAGAGCGATTCTTCCAAAAAAACTGGATCCAGAAGAGATGGGATCCGACCGCCATCGCCAGCAAGAGAGGAAGTTCCCACCGCGCAAGAAGCGCCGCGGCCACCAGCAGAGAGAGGTTTTCATTGGTCAGGTTCGCCTTCACCAGGCGCCCAAGAGCTGAGCCCCTGCTTCGCGAGCACCGGAGGGGGTCCCCGAAGATGGCGGGCCCAAACCCTCGGGCCTTGGCCCGCAGGGTAACGACAAAATCCATCCCGATTCCAAAAGCGGCCGTGCCTGCGGCCGCGAAGATCCACGCCGGACCCCCTGGACGCTGAAGGCCCAACGCCAGGGCCAGCGGCAAGAGGGTGTGAACAACGGCATCCACGGTAACATCGAACCACCCGCCCCACTTGGAACTTAACCCCTTGGCCCGGGCCACCGCTCCGTCCCAGTTATCGATGACGTAGAAAAGCTGAAAGAAACAGGCCCCCACCCGTGCCCCCGCGGCACTTCCCGAAGCGATGAACCCCAAAGAGGCCAGGCCGCTTAAAAATGAAAGGGCAGTCCAGCCGTTGGGCGAGACAGGGAGCGGCAAAATCAAGGGTAAGAACAGCTTTGAGAATCGGCGATTGAGGCAATCCTCCCCTTCCCA
This sequence comes from uncultured Planctomycetia bacterium, assembly GCA_964372575.1. Lineage (GTDB taxonomy): Bacteria > Omnitrophota > Gorgyraeia > 1-14-0-20-64-10 > 1-14-0-20-64-10 > JACOVG01. The sequence continues at coordinate 2,163 of CAYJSX010000161.1, read as the reverse complement.
TTGGGGAAGAATCTCTTTTTCCGCGCGCGCCAGGTCCTCGGGGGTGTCGATCTCGGTCCAGGCCAGGCCGTCGATCCGTTCAAGGCCCACCGGAACCTTTTCAAAGAGATGGGGGTAGACCTGTTCGTGCTCGATGAGAACCTCGCCGGCCTGAACCTTTTCTTTAAGGAGCTCCCGAAGCACGCCAGCGGCTGGCCGAGCAAGCTTCAAGAAGCCGACCGATTCCCCAAAGGTCGTCAGGCGGGCCGCAAGCTCCTGCGAAGGCCGCTTGGTGATGGAGAGGGCCCGGTTGGCAACGCCCAGCACCATCTGCTCTTCGCCGGTATCGGCCGAGGAGGAATCGACCAGAAGGCAGTTGGGATGGGCCGAACCGACCAGCCGCTCAAAGGCGGCCGCGGGGGTGAGGACGTCGGCATCCAGGATCAGCACGTCGTCGCTCAACGCCTCCCGGGCCGACCAGAGGGAAAGGATGGCTCCTTCCAGGTAGCGGGAGTTCTCGATAAAGGTGAGGGCAAGCGCGCCGGCGCTGCGCCGGGCCTCGGCGATGACTTCCTCTTTACGGTAACCGACCACGAGGACCACCCGCCCTACCCCCACCGAACGCAGCGCCTCAAAGGTTCTGGCCAGGATGGTTTTCCCGCCAACCATAAGAAGGCACTTGGGGGGGGCGTCAGGTCCCATCCGTCTGCCTATGCCGGCAGCGAGGAGAATGGCCTGCATGAGATTAGGTTGGAGCTTCGGCGGAATTTCTTGGCGCGAGGCAAATCTCGCCGGCCGTACAGGTAGCCTCGTAGGAGGGAATGGGTGATGCCTCCGCCGGAGCCACGGCCTTTCCAGTGGCCAGCTCGAAGAGCCAGCCATGGATGGGGCATCGGACGGCCAGCGTGCCGGAGTCTGGCAGGGTTTCGATCCGGCCGCGGACCAGCGGGCCGCTGCGGTGTGGGCAACGATTTCCCAGGGCGTAGAAACGGCCCTCCACGTTGAAGAGGGCCACCTCTTTGCCTTCTATGGAAACCAGCTTGGAGGAGCCAGGCGGTATCTCCTCCAGTTTCAAGACCGAGCGACGTTCCATTGAAACGCCATCAAAGGCAGGCGATTAAACCGGCGCCTCGAGGGCCTTCAGAAAGGAGGTCTGGCCAGGGACGTAGCCCCAGCGCCGGACCGTCTCCAGCGGATCGGCCTGCCGGAAGGCCTGAACCTTGAGCAGGGTATCCAACCCGTCACAGGTCCGCTCCAGGTTCGTCTCCAACCCCGGAAAATCAGGCCAGCCATTCTCATTCTTGTTGGCCACGATCCAGTCGATCGCCTTCTCCACGGCGGCCCTCGCCCGTTCTTCCTGCCTTAAGGTGCGGGCGATCAGCATCGTCGAGCGGGTACAGTCCATCGTGTGGTCCATATTCTTCTCATCCCAGGAGCCATCCGAATCCTGGTGGCTGAGGATCCAGTTCAGGCCCTTCTCGCAGGCCGGACGGACCGGAAGCCCCTCTGGCAGGAACAAGGAGGCGATCACGGCGTCCTGCACCAGGTGGGCCGTCGTCTCCACCCCGGAGGGATGGAAGACCGGATCGTACCAGCCGCCATCCTCGGACTGGCCGTCCAGGATGAAGCGCAGGCCCCTGCGCCAGGCGGACCGGACCATCTCCTTCATGGGGGCCGTACCCAGCGCCAGCACCACATTGAAGAGGCTCACCGGATGGGAGGTCGTGTCCAGGTCACCCCACTCGCTGTCCTTCCAGCGGCCGTCCGACTTTTGAGAGTCTAGAAAATAGCGGATCGCCGCCAGGACCGAGGTCTCGATCGCGGGATTCTTCAAGATGGCGTTGCCCCGGATGAGCATCAGGCCCATGAAGGCGGAGACCCAGGCGGCCGACTCTTTCTCGGTCGACTCCCGGCCCCAGCCGCCGTCGTCGTGCTGGACCGCCACCAGGGCCAGATACTCCGCGAGCGACTCGTCGGCCTTGCCCATGTGAAGGATCACCCGCAGGGCATGCGCGTTAAGCTCCATGTCTTGAGGCCCGTCCACCAGACTCCAGTGGTCGTGCTCGCCGGAAAAGAAACGGTACTCCGATTCGATGATGCTAGCGACCTTGTCCAGTTCCATCGCACCCTCCGTAAAAGGGGTGCCAGGATTTATCCTGGCACCCTCTGACCAGTTTCCTCAAG
>CAYJSX010000160.1:0-4279 GCA_964372575.1 uncultured Planctomycetia bacterium | reverse complement strand
CTCCTCACCCTTCGACAGGCTCAGGGTGAACGGGGCGGTTTGCATGACTCGTGTGGTGATATGAAGAGGCCCTTGGTGTGGACGGAGCATGCACGATTTAGAACGCATCTTCGTCGGATTCCAAGGATTGCTATCGAAAAGGCCTTTGCGCATCCGGTCGTTCGGGCAGAGGATATGCTGACCGGCAACTCGGTTACGGTCGGTGAGGCTCAGTACGGCGAGAAGGGGCGTCCAAATCAGTACCGGATGCGGTTGCAAAGTTGGCTTCCTGACCTCTTGGACTTCTTGCCAAGTGGTCAGCCATTTGGTTTATGCTCTCAGAATGGGTTTCCTGATACTGTCCTGATACTTCCAAGCGTACGCTAAGGCGTTGGAGAAGCTGCGGTGAAACCGATCGGATTAAAGCTTGGAGTTAGGACCCCCTTCGTCAAGATGGATAGGGAGTTCGCTCACCTTAATCCGGTGGAGCTCTCCAGGGCCTTGATCGATGGGATGCTTCAGCGGGAGCCCGCCCTCACGGCTCATATCCAGCACCTGATCTGGGGAATGGTCGTGCCGGATCCCAACCTCTATTCGATCGCCCGGGAGGCGGTGTTGGCCTCAAGGTTGGACAACCGGGTCGAGGCCTACAGCGTTTCAAGGGCGTGCGCCACGAGCCTTCAGGCGGCGGCCAACGCCGCCCATTACTACAACGCCTTCCCCGAGGAGCGGTCGGTCACGTTGGTGGGCGGGGTGGAATCTTTCTCCTCGGCCAGGCCGGTGGTGACCGAGAGGGCCTCCCGGCTCTTTAAAACCTGGGCCAGCAAGGCGAGTCTCGCCAAGAAACTGAAGGCCCTCCTGACAACGCCTCCTACCGCCTGGTGGCCGGTTCCTCCATCGGCCAAAGAATATTCCACTGGGCTGACCATGGGAGAGCACTGCGAGCTGATGGTCAAGGCCTTCAAGATCACCAGGGAGCGCCAAGACCGGCTGGCCCTGGCCTCGCATCAGAACGCCCTGAAGGCCCGGATGGACCTGGCCGGCCAGTTGATCCCGGTGGCTGGGGTCACGCAGGACACCTTGATCCGGGAAGATACCTCGATGGCCGCCCTGGCGGCCTTGGCCTCCGTTTTTGATCGCGGCCCGGCCGGCACGATCACCGCAGGCAACGCCAGCCCCTACACCGACGGTGCGGCCGCCCTTTACGTGGTTTCGCCTGCCCTGGAAGGGAGCGTTGGGGTGGACGCCCACCTGGTGGACACCGAGTTTGTGGCGGTGGAACCGATGGCAGGGCTCCTCATGGGCCCGGGCAAGGCGATGCTCCGCCTACTGGAGCGGCAGCGGCTTCGGTGGAATGATCTGGACTACCTCGAGATGCACGAGGCCTTTGCCGGTCAGATCCTCTGCAACGTGGAGGCGGTCAACGACCCCGACTACCGACGGGACGCCTACGGGGTCGCCTACGATCCGGGCCGGCTGGATGAGACTCGACTCAACCCCTGGGGCTCCTCGATCGCCTACGGCCATCCCTTCGGGGCTACCGGGGCGAGGATGCTCAACCAGGCCATCGCCTATCTGAATAAGACCCGGACCCGGCGGGCCCTCTTAGGGATCTGCACCGCCGGAGGCCTGGCCGGGAGCGCCCTCCTTGAAAAAAAATAATTGGGTCCTCTTGTGGATGCCGGTCGCCCTTTACATCGCCTTCATCTTCTGGCTCTCCTCGGCGCCCCGGCCGGTTCCAGGGTTCTTGAGATGGCCAGGGGGAGACAAGCTGTTTCACGCGGTGGAATACCTGCCCCTGGGCTGCCTTCTCCTGCGCGCCTTTTATCACTCCCTAGGCAAGGGCTCCCGCAGGGTTCCGGCGGTAATCCTGTGGGGCGTTTCGGCCCTGGCGGCCTTGGGCGTAGGAGCGCTGGATGAGTTTTATCAGAGCTTTATATCAGAGAGATTCTCATCGGCCGCGGATGTCATCGCAGATCTGATCGGTTCTGGCGTGGGGCAATGGCTCTATGCGAAGTGGACCAGGACCCCGTAATGGTCGGAAGGGTACAAGCCCGCCTGGGGCTTGTCGCAGGCCACCTCGCACGCTACCGGGGTAAGCCGCGGCAGGGCCTCTTGGCAAAGGAAGAGGTAGTCGATCCGGCGGTCCGGAAACTTCACCGCGTGCGACTGGATGAAGGGATTGGCGTTGTCCCAGGTGATCCCGGCTTGATTCGAATGAAACCGAGCCCAGAGATCCACGAAGCCGGATTCGACGATCCGTCGCACAGGGGGCGAGTGGGGCTCGGCGTTGAAATCTCCTGCCAGGAGCAAGCCCCCTTTTTTGAGAGAGGCGGTCCAACGGAGCAGCTCTTCCACCTGTTTCAAACGAGTCGGCTCATCGGCGGCCTGCCAGGCGAGATGTGTGACCGCAATCCACAGATCGAACGATTCCAGGGAAAGCTCAACCAGCAGAAACCCTCGGTGGTAGGTTTCCAGAGTGGAGCAGGCGGCGTAGGTTCGGACCTCGTGGCTTTTAGCTGGGAATCGGCTTAAGAGGGCCAATCCCGATTGTGAGGCGGTGAGGCGCGTTGAAAAGCCCGACTCTTCAAGGAGCGATTCATCGGTTGCCTCCTGAAGGCAGAGGATGTCGGCCGAAAAATCGCGCAGGGCGCCTAAGAGAACCCCCCGGCGCTCGGCCGGTCCTCGCGTTCCCCAGAGGTTGAGCGTCGCGATTTTCATACCAAATCTGATCATACCATGTTTGCCCAAAGGATCTCTGAGCCCCTCAAGCCCAACCGTTTGAGCCGAACCCTCGAGAGGATCAAGGCCTTGGGGGGTGTGCCAATCGACCTGACCGAGCTCAATCCGACCCGGGCCGGGTTCCAGTACCCCAGAGAGCTGCTGAAGGACCTCCAGGTTCCAGAGAACCTTTCTTATGAGCCGGATCCCAAGGGGCTTCAAGAGGCCCGGCAGGCGGTCGCTCTGATTTACGCCGCCAAGGGGCTGGCGATCTCCGCCGAGCAGGTGGTCTTGACCGCCTCCACCAGCGAGGCCTACAGCTTCCTCTTTAAACTCCTGGCCAATGGCGGAGAGGAGATCCTCTTTCCCAAGCCCGGCTATCCCCTCTTTTCGCACCTGGCGGCCTTGAACGACGTGAAGCCCCTCTTTTATCCGCTTCGTTACGACAAGCGGTGGTGGCTTGATCTGGCGGCCCTGAAGAAGCTTTTAAGCGCAAGGACCCGCGCCGTGGTCGTGGTCCATTCCAACCATCCCACCGGTTCGTGCCTCAGAAGAGAGGAGCTGAAGGAACTTTTCAACTTAAGCCGCAGCCACGCGGCAGGAGGGCCTAGTGGTGTGGCTTCCGATAGCCGCAGCCATAAGCCTGAGGGCAATGGTGCGGCTTCCTTCAGCCGCAGCCGCGGCCTGGCCCTGATCGCCGATGAGGTCTTCGCGGAGTATCTAACCGATGAGGACCCCCGCGTCCCCCCCACTCTCCTGGGATCGAACCAGCTCCTCCAGTTTTCATTGGGAGGCGTCTCCAAGTTTATGGGGCTGCCGCAGATGAAGCTCTCCTGGATTGTCGTGGCCGGTCCCAGAGATCAAGTGAAAGGAGCGGTTCAGAGACTGGAGCTGATCGCCGACACCTATCTCTCGGTGAACGGTCCGGTTCAAAGGGCCTTTCCCAGATGGCTCAACCTTTCTCCTATGATCCAGGCGCAGATCCGGGCGAGGATCACGGAAAACCGAAGGAAACTCCTTGAACTTCTTCAGGGCCATCCGGTTCAGTGCCTTCAGGCCGACGGCGGCTGGACCGCCGTGCTCCATATCCCCACCCTCCAGGATGAAGAAGAGTGGGTGGTCCGCCTCCTGACGGATAAGCGCGTTCTGGTCCATCCTGGATATTTCTACGATTTCGACGAAAGCGGCCATCTGGTGATCTCCCTGATCATGCCCCCAGACCTCTTTGAAGAAGGAATCCGCCGCCTTCTCACACTCCTTTGAGGCACCGGGCCTGATGTCCCTTCGGTCGATCCCGCCCTCGGGGGATGGCTGTTCTGCGAAGCTCGGAACTCCCACTCGGCAACAGGGGTTCGCCGTACGCGGCCAGCCCCAGCGTGTCTGGCCGCTCTTGGGAAATCCTCGCTCGTCCCCTGGAGGATACGTAGCCAGACACCATGCCCGCTCGGATTTCCAGGCCGGCTCACCCCGTTGCCTCGTGGGATTCCTCGCTCACCAGATCATCCCCCTGCAGTGGCCTGCTTTGGCCAGAGGCCAGCCCCTGCTTGCCAGGACTGGCTGCAGGAGGGGCCCCGGCGAA
>CAYJSX010000159.1:0-4298 GCA_964372575.1 uncultured Planctomycetia bacterium | reverse complement strand
CCCTCCTGGGGCCTGCTGGGGCCAGAGGCCAGCCCCTGCTTGCCAGGACTGGCTGGCTGCAGGAAACCCCGGCTTAAGGTCGGCCCTCCGCGCATCGTTCGAGCGCCCCAGCGAGGCGCTCTCACCCTGTCCTCGGCCGCCCTCTCCAAAGGAGAGCTCTTCTGGGGGAACCCTGCCCGCGCGGCCTCCGAGGTGCCCTCCGGGCCATCCCTTCGCCGGGGCCCCTCCTGCAACCAGCGATGGTCATGGCTCGCGAGGGGTGGCAAGGGGCGGGAGCCCAGCAGACGCCAGCAGGACAAGCCGGAGGGGCTGGCTGCTCCCCCTTTCGGGAGGAAGCTTGAACAGGCCCCTTAGCCTGCCGCGGCTTAGCGTCACCAACGACTGGAACAGCCCTTCCATGCCTGGTAGAGATTGTTGGCCTACGCTGGCGCTTCTGGCCCACGGCCGGTACTTCAAGGCTTGTCCGATGCCGGATGCTCAAGCTGCCCCTTGACAGGACCCCGAGCTCATGGCCCAACGCCGAGGGGTGGCCGGAAGCTAGGCGGGGCTGAAGTGGAGCTAGCGGGGAGGGCGAAAGGAGCGGATGAGGAGGTTGCAAACTGCCTGGCGGCGGTCGGCGCGGGAAAAGAGCAGCACAACGGTCAGCGCCAGATAGAGCCCCGCGAAGGCGTATCGAATGGTGGGCGAGGGCATGGCCAGCTGCGTCCCAAACAGAACCAACAGCGCCACCGCCTCCCAGACCGAGAAGCTGAAATTGGCCAGAACCGAAACCGCGAACAAGGACTGTGCCGAGGTCAAAAAGATCTCTTCCACCTGGCGGCTGTCCAAGTGCATGACGCCGATCTTGCCCGCCGAGAGACTGTAGGCCAGGGGCAGCATCCCAACGAGCAGGGTCCATTGGTTGACCTTGGAAGAAATCAAGGTTCCCAGGGAAGCCCCGGCCGCGGCCCGAAGGGCAAAGAGGATCGCCACGATGAACTCCGGCGACTCCGAGGCCAACGGGGCCAGCCACTACACCAAGAGGAACTCTTCAATTCCCCACTTGCGGCCAATCGTGAGAAGTCCCTCGGCAAAGGGCTCAGCGGCCAGAAAGATTCCCACCCCGGCCAAGAGAAACAGACCCCACATGGCCGAGCGCCTTAAGGGCAGCCGGAAGGTGGCCATCCATTCCGAGGGCCCTCCCAGCTTCGGCTCCACATGGTCGGCACGGCTGGCGCGGAACAGGTAAATTCCAAAAAGGGCGAGGAAGAAGGCCGCGTCCCAGACCGTCAAGCTCTTCTTCAAGGGGATGACGAAGGAATAGAGGGTCGCCACCAAGAGAGTGGCGATTTCGATCCCCTGGGCCGCCTCCAGTTGAATCTGCCTCTTGCGGGTGGCCAGCCAAAAGGCAAAGAGGACCACCGGCCAACCGACACCGATCAAAAGGCGGTTGGCCCCGGTCATGTTGGCGGTGGCATAAGAAATATAGATCGGGTCTTTCCCCGCCATCCAGGCGAAGTAGATGTCCACCGCGTACTCGGGCAGGACCGCGATCAAGGCCAGAACCGCCAGCGCCAGGGCCTGAGGGATCTCCAACTGGGCAAGCTCCGCCGCCCAGGAGAGGAGGAAGGCGGCCCCGAAGATCGCCAGGCCCGGCCCAAGGGCGTTCCAAGGCAGCGGCGGATGAAGTCCCAGAAAGCGGAAGCTTAACCACTGCCCCACCAGGAAGACAGCGGCCACAACCCAGAAGAGGTTTTTGGCACCGGGGGCCTTGGGAGTCACCAGCTCTTCCCCGTCAGAAGCTCGTAGGCCTGAAGGTATTTGGCCGAGGTCTTCTCAACGATCTCGTCAGGCAGGATGGGAGCAGGGGGGGTTTTGTTCCAGGCGATCGACTCCAGGTAATCCCGGACAAACTGCTTGTCAAAACTCGCCTGGGGACGGCCAGGGGCGTACGATTCGACGGGCCAGAAGCGGGAAGAGTCTGGGGTTAAAACCTCGTCCACCAGGATCGGCTGGCCTGCCAGAAGGCCAAATTCAAACTTGGTGTCGGCGATGAGGATCCCTCGGGACAGGGCGTAATCGCGGGCCAACGTGTACAGGGTTAAGCTCTTGGCCTTAAGCGCTCGGGTGAGTTCCGAGCCGACCCTTTGGGCCATCTGGGCCTCGGAGATGTTGAGGTCGTGCCCGGTCTCTTCCTTGGTCGCCGGGGTAAAGATCGGCTCTGTAAGCTCCTGCGACTCGACCCATCCCGCCGGCAGCGACACCCCGCAGACCGCCTGCGTCTTCTGGTACTCCCTCCAGCCCGATCCGGAGAGATAGCCGCGCACCACACATTCGATCGGCACCACCTTCGCCTGGGTCACCAGCATCGATCGATCCTGCAGGGTTTCCCGGTGGGGGGCGAGTCTGGGATGGAATCTCAGGATCTCCTCGATGTCGGCCGTCAGGAAATGGGAGGCGAAGGCCCCCTGGAATTTCAAAAACCAGAAGGCCGAAAGCTGGGTCAGCACCGCCCCTTTGATCGGGATCCCGGTGGGCAGCACCACATCGAAGGCCGAGATCCGGTCGGAGGATACCATGAGCAGATGCTCCCCCAGATCGTAGACATCCCGCACCTTGCCCTTTTTAAAGAGCGGAATGCCTGGGAGGTGTGTCTCGAGGACGATGGGAGTCCTAGGGGGGGTCATCCTTCGGTGAACTCCTGGGGCAAACAGGCCTCGCACCGGCACAGGCGCCGCAGGTGGTCAAACGAGAAGATTCCGGTCGTGTGACCGTCGCTGAAGCGGATCGTCAGGGCATACCGCCCCACCGGTTGAATCTCCAACGGGGTCACGGTCGGCTGGTCGCCGGGTGGGAATTCCCGACAGGCCGCGCAGGGACAGCAGCTTCGCAAGTAGCCAAAGGGATAAAAGCTCTCGTGGCCGTCTCGCCAGAGGATCTTGAGGGCCTCGGTGCCTATGCGCTCGATCCGCTCAGGGTCCATCGATGCTATAATCTAAAGCCGTTCATGGAAGTTGTTCAGATGGTCACGGGCGTTCGGCGCGCGGCAGGGCTCTTTCCTCCTGTGGCCGGCGGTTTCCTTCAGGTTCAGGGAAAAGACCGGATCTCCTTCCTGCACAACATCCTCAGCCATGATATCAAAGGGCTTGCCCTCGGACAAGGAAGACCGGTCTGTCTCTTGGACCGCCAGGGGAAGATCCGCTTCGCGGCCTGTGCCTATGCCCTGGCCGATGAGGTCCTCCTCGAGATGGATCTGGGACACCTCTCCACAGCCCTGGAGGGTCTTTCTCAATACCTGGTGGCAGAAGCGGTCGAACTGCGCAATGCGAGCTCTCGTTATCAGGTGTTCCGGCTCCATGGACCCCTGTCATCCAAGATTCTGGAGCAGGCCTTCCCGGGATGCCGCCTGCCCCAGGAAAATCTTACCTTTATGAAAGGTCCGGGGGGCTTGGGGGTTGGCGGAATCGTCCGTAACGATCATCTGGGAATGCCCGGCTTTCACCTTTGGGTCGATCCGGAGAGGGCTGCCGAGATCTCGGGAAGGCTGCTTAAGAAGGGCTCTGCCCTGGAGCTCGTCGAAGCGAATGAGGCGGCCTTTGACATCCTGCGGATCGAATCCGGCCAACCCTGGCCTGGCAAAGAGATGGATCAAACGGTGATCCTCAATGAGTTGGGCACCGAGGCGTACGTGAGCTACACCAAGGGCTGCTTTGTGGGCCAGGAGATTGTGGCCCGGATTAAATATCGGGCCCACCCGCCTCGTCTGCTGTGCGGATTTCTTCTGGAAGGCGAGGCGGTCCCGCCGGAGAAGAGCCCCCTCTTAAAGGGGCAAGATCCCATCCCGGTATCGGTCGGGGTCATCACCTCGGCCTGCTTCTCCCCGACACTCGGCCAGGGTCTTGCCCTGGGCTTCTTGAAGTTCGGCGAGGAGGGGCCGAATTTCTTCGTGGAAACAGCCCAAGGGAGAATCCCCGCCGTCAAGGCACCGCTGCCCTTCGTGGCCTAATTCAGCGGCTCCGGATAACCCCCGCCTTCGCGCAGAATCGTTCCACCGGACACCGGCTGCACCAGGGAGAGGTGGGATGGCAGATCGTCTGGCCAAAGCTCACCAGAAGGTCGTTGTACCGGATCCAGTACCTTTTGGGGAGCTTGGCCCTCAGGGTCATCTCGGTGGCGTGCGGATCCTTGGTGTGGACGTACCCTAAGCGGTTGGAGATCCGGTGGACATGGGTATCGACCCAGATACCGAGCTTCCCGACTCCTACCGTCACCACCAGCTTGGCTGTTTTTCGGCCCACCCCAGGAAGGGTGAGAAGCTC
>CAYJSX010000158.1:0-4299 GCA_964372575.1 uncultured Planctomycetia bacterium | reverse complement strand
ATCTTAGAGCCCGTTCGTTCCCCGAGGGTAGCCCTTTTCATGAGATCATTTCCGCGCGTGCAGGGTTCGGGCGGGTGGAGAACCTCTCCAGCTACCTTAACCTGCCTGCCTTCTAGTTGGCCGCCTTTATTTTCCTGATCCCTCCTCAAGTCCTTCCGTTTGATCATCTTGCCGAGTAAAATAGTCTTTGTGAAAGGATCAACCCTTCTCAAGAAGAATCGGGAAGACCTCATTCGGCTTTCCAGGCGCATGAAGCCGGAAGAGAGGCTTCTTGCCCACTTTTATCATTCCGAGCTCATTTACTGGATTTACCAAGCTGGCGCTAGGCATCGATCGGCGTCTCTTTCGACTTCTAGGAAGAGGACGCCTAGAAAGTGACGCAGGCAAAGGGTCCGGGTCAATCCGCCCTCCTTCTGTTGGATGTCATTGGCATTTTGGATAAGCGGCGGATTCCCTATGCGATTATCGGCGCCTTCGCCGCCTCTTTTTATGGAATGGTAAGGGCAAGTATGGATGCGGACGCTCTAATTTCCTTGCAGCCTGGTGAGAGGGATGTCAAGGCATTGATCCATGAACTTCATGAAGCTGGCTTGAAGGCCGCCCACCGACAAGGGGACGTGAAAGATCCTGTCGGCGCCGTGGTTCATGTTGAGGATCGCTTTAAGAATCGGGTTGATCTCTTAATGAATATCCGAGGAGTGTCAGAAGCCGTATTCTCCAGGACGATTGAAGCAGAATTTATGGGTGCGCGAATTCGTTTGATCGGCGTCGAAGATTTCGTCGCCATGAAGATCTTCGCGGGCAGCCCGAAAGACTTGAATGATGCAGCCGGCGTGCTAAAGGTTTCTGGCGGGCGACTCAACCTGAAATTGCTCAGGGGGTTGGTGAGCAACTACGGCAAAGGCGCCTTGCGCAAACTGGAATCTTTGCTCAAAGAAAACAGGTCCTGACCAGATGAAAAGACTTTACCTCCAGACCTACGGGTACCAGATGACAGGTTCCTGCCTGAAGTAGACCTACCCTAAGTGTCTCGCTGTTTGTCGAGTTAAGTTATAATGCCGAAGTGGGAAGTGCTTATGCCCAGTACGACTTTGTGACCTGGTGGCGGCTGGAGGAACCGGTGGAGCCCATTTGGGAGGCGATACTCAACTGCCGAGAGTGGCCCACCTGGTGGAGAGGGGTCCTGAAGATGGAGGAGCTTGCGCCGGGCGGGGCCAACTCGGTCGGCGCTTTGTACCGGACCTGCTGGAAGGGTGCCTTGCCTTATTGGCTGGTCTTCGACATGAAGGTGGTGCGGGTGGAGCCGCTTTCCTTGATTGAAGTGGAGGCGCAAGGCGAGCTGACAGGGAAGGGCCTCTGGACGTTTTCAAACCAGGGCAAGACCACCTGCGTTCGGTACGACTGGAACGTCTGCACCACCAAGCCCTGGATGAACCTTCTGGCCCCAGCTGCCCGGCCGATCTTTCGGTGGAACCACGACGTGATCATGCGCTGGGGCTTGGAGGGGTTAACCCGTCGGGTTTGGAGTGGAAGGGTTTGTTCATCATAGAGAGGAAAGTGAATGCTGAAGGTACCGGGTACTCAGGGGACACGTTGAAGAAGCTCTTTCTTGAGACGTACAGGTGCCAAATCCGGAATGGATAAGAAGCCGCAAGTTTATATCATTGCCGGGCCCAACGGTTCGGGAAAAACAACGTTTGCTACGGAGTTTCTCCCGAATTATGCCGATTGTCCGGCATTTATTAACGCGGATACGATTGCCCGCGGGTTATCGGGTTTTTCTCCCGATGCGGTCGCATTAAAGGCCGGCAGGATTTTGCTTGAACAGATTGAAGCGTATGCTGCTCAAAGGGTTGATTTTGCTTTTGAAACTACGCTATCCGGAACGAGCTACCTCTTGCGCTTGAGAGAGCTGAAGATGAAGGGGTATTTGATTCACCTCTTCTTTCTTTGGATTCCTGACGTCCGGCTTTCTCTCGCGCGCGTGGCAAGCCGCATCAAGATGGGTGGTCATGGTATTACCGAGAAAGTTATGCGGCGGCGTTTTAACAAGGGAATCGAGAATTTCTTCAAACGTTATCGGACCATAATCGATTCGTGGATGTTGTTTGATAATTCTGGAAGTGTCCCTCATTTGATAGCCGAGGAGAAATCAGGAAAGACGGAAATTTATGATCGAAGGCTTTACGACAAAATCTTGAAACTGGTGGAGGAGCAATGAGGAAAAACGTAGCAGAAGATATCCAAGCGCTTCATTTGGGCGCGGTTAAAGCGTTGAAAAGAGCTGTCACGAAAGCGATTGCCCAGCATGAGTCAGCGGGGGTTCCTGCTGCGATCTGGCGGGATGGAAAGGTTGTGCGCTTGTCTGGCCGCCGGTTAAAGGAGCGTCGTGGGACACGTTGAAGAAGCCTTTTCTCGAAACCTACGTTCCTTACGGGTACCATTTCCGCGCGTGCAGGGTTCGGGTGAAGGGGGGCGTTACGGGTGGTGCCATGCTAAGTGCTGAGCAGAAAGAAGGTGTTTGAGGATGAATCTGCTTACAGAAATCCTACGTCACTTGCGTTCTGTGAAAAGGACGCTATTTCCAGAAAAACCAACCTTTAGACCTTGCACCCCTCACCTTCTGATGGCCATCCACAAGGGGCTCGACTGGACGAGGGAACACCTTAGCCCTGGCGGCTATGACTACTTAGAATTTGGTCTCTATAGTGGTTTCACCTTGTGGTATGCCCAAGCGCTGGCCCATTTCAAAGGCATTAACAGAATGCGTTTTTTTGGATTCGATTCGTTTAAGGGGCTCCCGAGATTAGAGGGTCCCGATATCTTGGGAAGGTTCACGGAAGGCACCCTACGTTGCCCACGCCCTCTGGTGGAGAAATTTCTTTCGGAACAAGGAGTCGATTGGACCAAGACATTTTTAATTGAGGGTGACTTTAAACAGAGTTTAAAGCCCGATGCCATACGGCGGTACGGGATAAAGAGGTGCGGAATCTGCGTTGTCGATTGCGATCTTTACACCTCGGCCAAGCTTGCCCTTGATTTTCTTGAACCCCTGGTTCGTTCTGCTTGCATCCTTATCTTGGACGATTTCCGTTCCATCGGGTGGGCGTTCGATGAGTTCTTGGAGAAGCAATCCCATCTTTCAAGTGAGCCATTCATCGAATTTCCACACAACGGCCGCGGCTTTATCCTAAAGCGGGAGTGGTGGAGGCGTCCCTGAGGGCGCCAGGCTGGTCTAGGGTGGCACAGGTAGGAATAGGTGTGGTAGGTGTGGTACCGTTTCTGGAAGTGTCAGGTTCTGAACCCGGCACGTTTGGAAATGGTACCTAACGTACTGCGGGCTCAAAACCTAAGATTGGGGGCACTATTACACTACCTTGGCGGGGTTCCTCCGAGACCTGAATCGGGCTGGAAGTGCACCAACCGTCCCAGCGTTTTGATTGAGACAAGTCAAAGGAGGAGTACAAGATGCCCAGAGTGAGCGGGTTTCGTGGAAAATGCAGCGGTTGCGGCGGGGAATTTGCGGCATCGCAGATGGACAAGCACATCATCTCATGCGTGGCAAAGGCGGTCTCTCCGCGCCGAGAATCCGCCTCTGAGCAAAGGGCCACGGGAGGATTGCTGTTTGGCCTGAGGGTGTGGGGGGATGGATACCCTGGCACTTACTGGGTTTATTTGGAGGCGCGCGCTGATCTTTCCCTTCTGGATTTGGATTGCTTTCTGCGTGACCTCTGGCTGGAATGTTGCGGCCATTGCAGCGCTTTCACCATTGGGAACGTGCGGTATGAGCCTTCGAAAGCTCCGGACCTCGGGTTTGGCCCATCCCAGCCGACTCGCCTGATGAAGGTTCCTTTGGGGGAGGTTCTCAAGGTCGGCTCGGCCTTCCGGTACGAATACGATTTCGGCAGTACCACGGATCTTGGCCTGAAGGTTCTCTGGAAAAGGCGGGGGAATGCGGGCCGGGGCGGGATTAGGGTCTTAGCCAGGAACGAGGCGCCGGTCTTGACCTGCACTTCCTGCAAGGCCACCGCGCAGTGGATCTGTACCGAATGCATCCAGGAGCATGAGAAGGAGGCGTGCTATTGCGGCCGCTGCGTGGGTAAGCACGGTTGTGAGGAGGAGATGAGCTTGCCGGTGGCGAACTCCCCCCGGATGGGCGTCTGCGGGTACGAAGGGCCGCTTCGCTAAATCAGCCGAGGAATCCCATGAAGGACTTAAAAGAAACCCATTCAAGAATCGTTGCAAAGGCCAAAGCGCAATCCGGTGTCGAGGGCCTGATGAAGGTCTACGAGCGGTTTC
>CAYJSX010000157.1:0-4306 GCA_964372575.1 uncultured Planctomycetia bacterium | reverse complement strand
TTCCCGCTTGGCCCTCATCAGGGGGGTGCCGGCGAAGCGCTTCAAGAAGGCCTCCTCTGACCTTAGTCCTAGGACCTCGGTAAGGGGTAAAGTTCCCCCTGCCCCGGCCTTAGCTTGAAATTCAGGCCAGGGGATTGCCTCGTCCGCCAAAGTTCCCGCCACAGAGCTCGGCGGGCTCGCCAAGTTTTGTGGCGAGCCTTGGCGGACTCGCAATGAGGACTGGTTGTACGGGCAGACCTCCTGGCAGATATCGCATCCAAAGAGCCACTCTCCCATGAAGGGCCTTAAGGCCGGATCGATGGCCCCCCTATGCTCAATGGTGAGGTAGGAGATGCAGCGGCGGGCATCCAGCTCGTAAGGGTTGACCAAGGCCTGGGTGGGACAAGCCTGAAGGCAAAGGGTGCAGGAGCCACAGTCCCACCGGATGGGCTGATCCGGGACCAGTTCCTGGTTCGTTAAGAGGGCCGCCACGAAGAAGTAGGAACCACCCTTGGGACGGATGAGGCAGCTGTTCTTTCCAAAGAAGCCCAAGCCCGCAGCTTCGGCCAGCGCCTTCTCCGGTACAGCGGAGGTGTCCACGCTGGCCGCCGTTCTCAGCTCCTTCCTGTCTTGGTTTCGGAGATAGGCCTCCAGGGCCTTGAGTCTTTTACGGATCGCCCTGTGGTAATCCCGGCCCCAGGCGTACCGAGCGATTTGGCCGGAGGGCTTGGAAGGTTGAGCGGTTTGGCCGGCTGAAGGCCCGTAAGGGACGAGCAGGACGACGATGCTTTTCAGGTCCGGCAGCTGCCTTAAAAAGCGCTCCTGACGCTCGAAGAATTGCTCCATGTAGCCGAGCCCTCCGGCGAAGCCGGAGAGAAGCCATCGGGAGAGTTTATCGCTTCTTCGGGCAAGCGCATCCGGGGAGGCGATCCCCACAGCGGAGAAGCCGAGCCGGAGCGCCTCGGCCTTGAGGGCCTGGGTGAGCTTTAAAAGAGCCCCCTGCCCTGTCCCCGCTTGCTGAACAGGCAGCGGCATCAGGCGGTGTATCCCGCCAGCTGGGGACCTTCTGTGGCGATCACCTGGGTAAACTTCTCCACGTAGAGAGGGTTAAACTGGGTGTTGGCCCCCTTCTTGAGCTCTTCCACGGCCTCTTGGGGGCTTAAGGGCTTGTTGTAGCCCCGGTGGGTGGTCATGGCGTCGAAGGAATCGGCGATGGCGATGATCTGGGCACCGGCCGGGATGAAATTGCCGGCCAGGCCATGGGGGTAGCCCTGTCCGTTGTACCATTCGTGGTGGTGGTAGATGAGGGTGGTGATCGATTTGAAAAATTTCATCGGCTCCAGGATCTTGGCTCCGATCGAGAGGTGTTGTTGGATGATCTTTTTTTCTTCCTCGGTCAACTTCCCGATCTTGTGAAGAACTTCATCCGGAAGCCCGATCTTGCCAATGTCGTGAAGAAGGGCGGCCTCCCGGATGGACTCTACCTCTTCTTTGGGCAACTGGACGGCTTGGGCCAGGCAGGTGGCGTATCGGGAGACCCGCTCCAGGTGGCCGGCGGTGTAGGCGTCCTTGGTTTCCATTGCCATGACCAGAGATTTGGTCACCTCTAAGAAGGCGGCCTCCAACTGCTGGTGGGCCTGGCGAAGGTTAGAGAGGGCCTTTTCCAGGGCCTGGTTTCGCTCCTCCAGCTCAGAGGCCACGAAGGAGAGCTCGGTGGGGCGCTCCCCCTGAGGCGTTTTTTCTTCGGCCCTTTGAATGACATCCAGGGCCGGGTCGAACTCGCAGAGGGTTGGCGCCGCCTGAGTCCAGGCACGGGCCGCTGCCAATTGAGCAGCCTGGAGGAGGTGAGCCGCGCTCAAGATCGAAGGGTTTGGGGCGCAGGCCAGTCCCATCGAGAATTTCTCAGGGCCTTGAGCCCGGAGCGTCTCCAGGGAGGTTTGGGCCAGCCCCTTCGCTTTGGAGGGTTTCACACCAGGCAAGAGGATGGCAAAGGTTCCGTCCGACAGGGTTCCTGCCAGGCCGCCATGGGGAGCCATCCCCTGCAGGGCTGGAACCCACTGAAGGATCTGCCGCTTGGCCTCTTCCCAAGTACCTGTCTGTACCCGTTGGGAGAGAGGGGTGGTTTGGACCACCAGCATAGAAAGGGCTCCCCTGCCCTTGTGGGTTTTTTCCCAGAGGGCGTCCAGGCGCAGCTTGAAGTATCTCGAGGTGAACAGGCCCGTGATGGGGTCGGTGATCACCTGACGATGAAGCGCAAGGGCGGCCCTGACAAGAAGAAGATATTTGTACAAGGCCCCAACCAACCAGGAGACCGCCCCCAGGATGACGATACCGATCGATTCGGTCTGGAGTCCAGTCCCCACCAGAAGAAGCAGGCCAGTCGCGGCGGCGACTCCCACTCCCATCAGGGAGCCGATCGCTCCCAGCCAGAAGGAATTCCGATAGGTCCACAGCAGGATGAGGATGACCCCAAGACACGAGACCAAAAGGTTTGCCCAAAGCGGAAGCGGTCGAATGAACTGCCTTGAAAGAATAGTCAAGATTCCATTGACACTGATCGCCACCCCAGGCATCAACCCGAGGGAGGTCGGATAGATGTCGTGGGTGATCTCACTGGCCGATCCCACGAGGACCACCTTGTCTCGGAACGTTTCTGGGGGAGCCTCCCCCCGGACCACCTTCCAGAAGGCAACGGTTGGGATCTGTGAGCTGGAGGCCAGGTAGTTGATCCGCAGCGCCCCGGGCGGCTCCAGGGGAACTTGGAGAGAACCCAAAGAGAGTTGGCGACCGGTTTGGATTTGGTCAAAGGGAATCTTGTCGGCCAGGGCGGCGGCCTTGACCTCGATGGCGTAGAGGGGCTCCTGTGCCAGGGGAACCCTCAGAGAGGCCCACAGCCGCCGGACCGAATGATCGGGATCCCTGGGCTTGTTGATGAGACCCGTTAGGGCGCCGGATTCGGTAAACAGGGGCAGCGGAAAGACCAGGTCTCCATGACGATCCAGGTAGGCGGCCAGGAGGGTGGGAGGGGCTTTTTGGATGGCCTGGGCGAGGGCTTGGTCGTGGATCAGGTCGCTGGCCCCGGAGAAGGCGAAGTCCAGGACGATGACCCTGGGCTGATGCTGGGAGAGTCGGGTGAGAAATTCGGCAAAGAGACTGCGGTCCCAGGGCCATTTGCGGCCCAACTGTCGCTGGGATTCCTCATCGACCGTGACCAGGGTGATCTGATTCAATTCGGCCGGTGGTTTAACGAGGAGGTTCCGGAAGCGGCAGTAAGCGTCGTGCGATTTGAGGCGAGCCCCCTCGAGGAATCCGTAGGGGAGGAGGATCCCCACATAGGTGATGGCGATGACCAAACCTATGAAGGCGAGCCTTATCGGGTGCTCATCTCGTAACTTCATGCGCTGTCTTAGGTTCTAAGGGAAGCTTATCACATCCGTCCCGCAAAGGTCAAAGTCTTGACTTAGGAGGCCAAAAAAGGGTATGGTTGTTAAGAGGGGCTTATTGTGGGGTGCCAGGATTTATCCTGGCACCCGATTGAAGCGGAGGTCAGCCATGAAGCGCGGCTTTACGATGCTGGAGATTCTGATCGCGGTGGTGGTGCTGGCCATCCTGGCCTCGATTGCCATGGTGAATTACCAGGGGTATCGGGATCGGGTGACCATGATGGTGGACGCCACGAACCAAAAGGTTTTGGCGGCCGCAGTCAAGATCTACGCCTACGATACCGGCGCCCTGCCTGGCTCTCTAAGCGATCTCAGGTCTCGGGATCTGGATCGGGCCTTTGCCGGTGTGTCCAAGGGTAAAAGGCCTTACACGATGCTGGCTCATTGGAGAGAGCTTATCCAGCAAGCGGTGGGTATCCCTGTTGCCTATGCCGAGTTCCTTCCATCCAGATATTACAACGGAGATTTAAAGGTGATCAGTTGCCCCAAGGATCCTGATCCTCCGACCGGTTTCAATGCCAGCGGCAAACCGATGGGAGGCAAATCTTATGAGATCGCCCCGGAGTTCAAAGGCAAGCCCCTCTCATTCATCTTGGCTACAGCGAACAAGAACAAGACCTTGATCTTTGAAAGTGATGAGGCCGGAAGTCCAGAGTTCCGCCATAGGAACAGAGATAGAGCTGTTGTAACCTCTCCGGGAGGCGAGAGCGGTGTTTCGGATCCCAGCGATCCGAATCCCCCTGATGTTCCCGGACGGCCCCTCCTTGTGAGTTCCTCAGGCGGCAAAGGCAGATCTAGACCACGAACACCGTAAGAGTTTAGCCGCCGGAGACAGCGACGAGCGTATTCGAGGGTCTCCAACCGTCATTTCGACGACCTTTAGG
>CAYJSX010000156.1:0-4319 GCA_964372575.1 uncultured Planctomycetia bacterium | reverse complement strand
GCTTTCTCGGGGAGCTAAGCCACCATTATGCAAAAAAGCGAGGAGCTGTCAAGCGCTATTAGTGAACAAAAGGGGTAATCGGGAGGCAATTCGAACTTTACACGGACTCGGCCAGTGCGTCGGTAAGTTCTTGGAGTTGCTCTGGTCCGGGTGGGGCGTAGCCCAGGAGGATGAGAAGGCGGGCCAGGGCCTGCGGAAAGGTCTTTGGAGTCAAAACGATTGTCTCCGTGACTTGAGGGAGCTGTCCCCTCAGAAGCCACTCATTCTCCGTTGTGTAGAGAGTTACGCCAGTAGAGGGCAGCCAGGCCTGAACATCCGAGAATCTGGAGTAGGACCGGTAACCCATTTCTCTCAACAAGCCAGCCAAGTTCATGTCCTGCGTGTAAATCACAACGGCCTCTCTCTCGTAAGGATTCAGGTGAGCCGCTGCCTCGACCAGCAGGGGCCACAAGGCAGGAATTCCACCCAACCCTTCCAGCGCCCCCGGCCCAATGAGGATGACCTTTCCTGATTGCATAGATTGTCGTGTAGTCCGCAGAAATTCTTGAATAACGGCCTTGACCTGTTTTGCGGTCTCGACTGCAGTTTCTTCTACTGTGGCCATACCCATCTCTTCCAATCCACTTGTCTGAAGAGCGTTCCCAGCCGCTTCATCCACATACAGCCGAACCCGATGGATGACTTCTGGCCTCCAGAGAAAGAAGATCGGTAGCTCGTTCAGGCGTTCGGAGTAGTTCTTAATAACCTCAATAAACCGAGCTACGGCCTCCTGCTTGGCAGAACCGGAGGCCACAAAGGCTATTTCCCCTTCCTGCGCTGTGACAGCAATTAAATCTGCCAAGGTAAAACTGACGCCCTGCCCCCATTGGGCGGCCTTCTTGCTGTAATCCTTGTACGTGTTGGTGAAAGGACGCGGGCGATTGTGATTGAAGGGGCTATCCACTGTATCCGCTGGAAAACCTTCCTCTTGCGGAAAGTTATGGGCCACCGACCCCTCCGGCCCAACCGCAACGATCAAAAGTTGAATCCCGCCAGCCTCCAAGATCTCTTGGACCAACCGACTTACCCTTCCCACTTGAGGAATCCAAATCTGCTTCCTTTGGAGGGGTGGCTGCGCCTCTGGCGAAGATCGAAACATCTTCAACGTCTCTGCCATGGCACTGTCCGCATGATCTTCGGGGATATTCGTGCCGGTCTGAGGATCTACATAGTCGTTTACCACAATAACTCGAAGCCGTTTCCATAACGGGTGATCTGACGGCAACTGCCGTCTCAACGCCTGAATTGTTGGAATCGGCGTAGAACCTACAGGGAGGCCTAACAGATAGGGTCGTTCGTCAGAAGCTCTTTCCAGGCCTTCTACAATCCTGCTGGCCAACACCTCGCCTATTCTGGAGGGGTCTGGATAAATTCCGTACGGGATTGATCCAGTTGCCCCGAGGATTGTGCCCTCCCTTACCGCTGTTTTCGCTGACTGGGCAACGCCTTCGGATACTTCCTGTTCCTGTGGCTGTACTTCCTTCGCCGGTTGAGTATCCCCCTTGGACTTCTCCTGTTTTAGATCGGTTTCCTCCCCTCCCTTACCTTCGCCGTCTGACCACTTTCGCTCCTTCTCCGCAAAATCCACAAGATCCTCTCCTTCTCCAGCACCCGGAGGATTCTGATGAGGCGGTGTTATCTCAAACAGTTTCTCTAAGGCGTTCACTGTCTTGGCAAGCGACTCCAGCATCTGGGCCCTCTCCCCAGGTGAGAGTCTGGTGAGGGTCTTAAAGACATCCCCCTCGTATTCTGCGTCAGGCCATGTTTTCCTCGCCCAGGCATCGTGGTCTGGATTCACCTCCATGTGCTTCCGTAAAAGCCGCAGATAGGCATTTCCTTGGTCTGCGAGTTCTTTCCCCTCGGGCGTCAAAAACTTCTTGGGCTCACCACGGCCGTAACTCCAATTGTGATCAATAATGGATCTTACCCGCTCTCTAAGAGATTCCAGCAGTTCAGGGCTAGGGTTTCGAAGTGCCGTAAGGAGTTTTACGGCCTCCGACTCCCGAAGGGGCGGCGGCACTCCCCTTTCTTCAACATTCCAAAAACCGCTCTCCACCAGTTGGTCCAAAATTTTACCCTTAACACCTTCCCAAAGCTCCGCTTTAACGCCCTCGGGGGTAAATCGTGGATCTTGGATCTGAATGGCTTGGAAAAGATGATTCAGAGCGCCTGACCGCTCTGCTCTTCCAAAGAGCTCTTCTACAAGTACGAGTTGGGTGGGATCGGAGTTTGAAAAAAGGTGGAGGTTTCCAAAATATTTCCTATCCAGGGGGTGGCCCTCATCACTAGATTGTCTACCCCATAAACGCCACCTTTTAAGCACCTCTCCGAATTGATCCCAAAAGGGCTGGCCTTCCCTTCGGTGGTACAGGTCGCGAGCCCCAAGATAATTCAGCAAATTTCCCCATTGCCGTCTAGCCCCCGGGTCTGTGAGCTTAAGGAGAGGATCGTAACCCCCTATAACCAGGGTTTTGAGGGCTCTTTCCCAGAAGGTAGTTCTTAAAGCAAAAGGGATCTGAGCGGTTGTCTTTAAGAAGGTCCTCCGACTGATAGCGATTCCCACAGGCTCCTGCGCTTTTAATTGAAGGAGCGCCTTTAAAACCGCCCAGGCCAACTGCCGCAGGGGAGGGTTCTGACGAACCTCCTCGACCGATTCCACTTGTGCAAGAGCGTCTCCTTCAGGAGGGGCGTAATGGATCGCGACGAACTGTTGAGCTTCAGGAATCCGCTCTGGCTGTTTGTCTAAAAAGGAAGCGGTCTGTTCAGCCAAAACGTTAAGATCGCGACGGCGCAGGTAATCCGCCATCGGCGTGGGATCCCTAGGAAGTCTAAGTTTCTCACAAATCCAAGCTAGAAACTCTCCCGAGAATGCCTCCTCAAGGCCGGTCAGGGTGTCCGGGACTTCGGCAGGCACTTTCGTTCGCAGGGCAAACGAAGAACCAGGCAAGCCGAGGGAAACGGCCAAGCCAAGGGCTAATGCTTTGTGCAATGGGTGGGGTCGGTCGGCCATTTTAGGGATCAATTCAAGTATGGCCGATCGAGGCATAAAAATCAAGCGTATGTGAGCTAAGTTTCGTGATATTAACGTCTGGGGAAAAGTATCTATTTAGCGGTTTGAGAGGTATTCCCGTCATTGCGAGGAGCGACAGCGACGACGCAATCTCGTTTTTAAAGAGAGATTGCTTCACTCCCGTTGGTCGTTCGCAATGACGACCTCGTCGCTGTCTCCGGCGGCTAAACTCTTACGGGGAAAAGCTGGGAAGAGAGTGGCCTACATCCCCATGATGTGGTAGCCGCAGTCGACGTAGAGGGTCTCGCCGGTGATCCCGGAGGAAAGGTCGGAAAGGAGAAAGACGGCGGCGTTGGCCACCTCGGTGACGTCGACGTTGCGCTTCAGGGGGGCGTGGGCCTCCACAAACTTCATCATGTCGGTGAAACCGGAGATCCCCCGGGCCGCCAGGGTCTGCACCGGGCCGGAGGAGAGGCCGTTCACCCGGATCTTCTTGGGGCCCAGGTCAAATGCGAGGTAGCGGACCGAGGCCTCCAGGGCCGCCTTGGCCACCCCCATCACGTTGTAGCGGGGGATCACCTTCTCGGCCCCGTAGTAAGTCAGGGCCACAATGCTGCCGCCGTTGACCATGAGGGGGACCGTCCGCTGGGCCAGAGCCGTTAGGCTGTAGCTGGAGACCTCCAGGGCCATCTGAAAACCGTCCCGGGAGGTCGGGAGAAACTCTCCCTCCAGCTCCTCCCGCTTGGCAAAGGCGACCGCGTGAACCAGGAAGTCGAGCGTGCCAAAGGCGCTCTTCACGCCGAGAAAGGCGGCGTTGAGCAGGGCGTCATTTTGCACGTCGCACTCAAAGAGGGGCACACCGCCGCCCAGGGAGCTCGTCAATTCAGAAACAGGCTCCTTGAGCCGCTCCCCCTGATAGGTGAAGGCAAGCTGCGCCCCTTCCCGATGGGCCGCCTGCGCGATCCCCCAGGCGATCGAGCGCTTGTTGGCCACCCCTACAATCAGCCCTTTCTTACCCTGCAGCAGCATGAGTTTTCAACAGTTGGGGTCAGACCCCAATTGTGGATAACTTAGCCATCGAACTTGCGGATGATCAAGGTCACGTTGTGGCCCCCGAAGCCGAGGGAGTTGCTCAGCGCCACCGAGAGCTTGGCCCGCCGGGCCTCGTTGGGCACGTAGTCCAGGTCGCACTCGGGATCTGGCGTCTGGTAGTTGATGGTCGGAGGGATGACCTGATCTCTCAAACTCAAGCAGCAGGCCACAAGATCGG
>CAYJSX010000155.1:0-4324 GCA_964372575.1 uncultured Planctomycetia bacterium | reverse complement strand
TCCTTAAGACCAGACCGATTTCCAATCTGGTGGTGGTTTCTCCGGACGTGGGCGGCATCAAGATGGCCCGGGCCTACGCCAAGCGCCTGAGGGCCGACCTGGCCATGGTGGACAAGCGCCGGGTCAGTCACATGGAGGCCGAGGTGATGGACATCATGGGCGAGGTGGATGGGATGAACGCCCTCATCGTGGACGATCTCGTCTCCACCGGCGGTTCGCTGGTGGAGGCGGTGCGGGCGGTCAAGGAGGCGGGGGCCAAGGAGGTCTACGCCGCCATCACCCACCCGGTCCTCTCCGGTCCCGCGCGCGAGCGGCTGACGGCCTCCCCCTTGAAGGAGCTGGTGGTCACCGACACGATCCCGATTCCCCCCGAGCGGCTGATCCCCAAGATCCGGATTCTCTCGGTCACCGGGCTCTTTTCCGAGGCGATCCGCCGGATCCACGCGGAGGAGTCGGTGAGCGTCCTCTTCAACGAGCAGTGGGAAGAGCCGGCCCTCAAGGAGGAACCCGACCGTCCCAGACCCAAGGTTAGCCCCGCGAAGCGTAAGAGAAATTTTGTCCACCGTTAAGGCGTAAAGCCACAAGGATCTGGCCATGCCTAAGGAAAAACCTCAAATTGTTTTGGAAGGATCTCTCCGGCGCCAGGCCGGCAAGGGAAGCACCCGCCTGCTGCGCGGACAAGGGTGGGTCCCTGGCGTGATTTACGGCCAGGGGCAGCAGGCCCTGGCGATCCAGGTTTCGGCCAGAGAGCTGGGCCGCATCCTGCAGTCCAGGGCGGGGGGCAATGCCCTGATCACCCTGCGCGTCCAGGAGGGCCAGGAGAGTGCCGTCCTCATGAAGGAGCTCCAGCGCCATCCAGTTTCTCACGAGGTGGTGCACGTGGATTTCCATCGGGTGTCTCTGACGAAACGGATCACCGTGAGTGTGCCGCTGGCCTTTAAGGGAGAATCCCGGGGGGTCAGGCAGGAGGGAGGGATCTTGGAGCACCTGCGCTGGGATCTGGAGGTGGAGTGCCTTCCCACCCAGATCCCGGCTGAGATACCGGTGGAGGTTTCGAACCTCGCCCTGGGAGACACCCTGCACGCCAAGAAGGTTCCCATGCCGGAAGGGGCTCGGCTCGTGACCGACGGAGAGCTTCCGGTGGCGGCCTGTGTGGCGCCAAGGGCCGAGGAGGTTCCGGCGGCGGCTGAGGCCGAGGCGGCCGAAGGCGAAGAGCCGGAGGTCTTGAAGCAGAAGAAGCCGGAGGAGATCGCCGCCGAGGCCCAAGCGCAGGAGAAGGCCAAGCCCCAGGAGAAGGCCAAGGCGCCGGAGCCGGAGAAGGGCAAGGAAGAGAAGAAGTAAGTTGAAAGTGATTGTGGGCTTGGGCAACCCTGGCCCTCGGTACAGCCAATCCCGCCACAACGTGGGTTTCTTGGTCGGCGAGCGACTTGCCAGGCGCTGGTCGATGACGATCAAGGCAGGGCCCTGCCGCTGTCAGGTTGCCCAGGGAATGGTCGGATCGGTTCCGGTTCGGGTAGTCTTTCCACGGACGATGATGAACCGCTCCGGCGAGGCCGTGGGGTGCCTGGTCAAGCGCTGGGAGTTGAAGCCCACAGAGCTTCTCCTCGTCTGCGACGATGTCTCCTTGCCGCTGGGGCGCATCCGTGTCCGACCCGGGGGTTCGGATGGAGGCCACCGGGGATTGTCGTCGGTGCTGGAGACGCTCGAGACGCCGAAGGTGGCCAGACTCCGGGTCGGGATCGGTTCCGACTTCAAGGGAGAAGACCTCACCGATTTTGTGCTGAGCGATTTCAAGCCCTCAGAGGGGAAGCGTCTTGGGAAGGTCTTGGGCCTGGCGCAGGAGGCCTGCGAGGTGTGGGTGTCGGAGGGCCTGATCGCGGTGATGAATCGTTTTAACGCAAAGGAAAAATAAAAAGATGTCCAGCGTTCGCACGTACGAGGCCACCTTGCTCATCAAGCCCGAGGTCTCTGAAGAGGGGATCTCCAAGCTGAAGGAGCAGGTGGGCCAGTGGGTCACCCGGCACGAGGGCAAGGTCTTGGAGAGCAATTCGGCCGGCAAGAAAAGGTTGAGCTATCCGCTCAAGAAGGCGAGCGAGGCCACGTACCTGGAGATGAAGCTGGCCCTGCCCCCGGGCGAGGTGACCGCTCTGACCCAGGCGACCGATCTTTGGGAAGAGGTGCTGCGTTTGTTTATTGTGAGAAAGGAATCCAACGATGGCAAGGCTGAATAAGGTTTTCTTGATGGGTAATCTCGCGCGGGACCCGGAGCTCCGGTACATCCCCAGCGGCACGGCCGTGGCCACCTTTACCCTGGCCACCAGCCGCGCCTATACCCTGGCCTCCGGTGAGAAGCGGGAAGAAACCTGTTTTGTTCGGGTCGTGGCTTGGGCTCGCCAGGCGGAGCTCTGCGGGGAGTATCTCTCGAAGGGTTCTCCGGTTTTTGTAGAGGGGCGCCTCCAGAGCCGAAGCTGGGAGACCCCCGAGGGTCAGAAGCGCTCCACCATCGAGGTGGTGGCCCAGAACGTTCAGTTCATGGGCAAGACCAAGGCTCCTGTGGAGGCCCCTTTGCCCGAGGAGAGCCAGCTTCCACCTGCACCTGTAGAAGAGGCGGCACCGGCCGCCAGTGATATTCCTGAGCTTGGCCCTGAGGCGGGTTCAGCGGCTGCCAGCACCAGCAACCCAGGGGAGGCGCCCTTCTAACCCCGCCACCTCCTTTGAGGCGACGTTTCAGCCAGAGGATGGGCTATGTCTATCTGCCTCGCAGCCTCAAGGGCGATGGCTTCTACCTGGGTTGGACGACCGATCTGAAACGCGTTGCCTCGACGAACACAACCGAGGCATGGTCACACCCACCAAAACCAGGCGGCCCTTTATCTTGGTGCATCATGAGGTTGATGCCAACGACAAGTTAGCCAAAACACGCGAACGGGCGTTGAAAGGGAGTCACAATATGCTAGACTGTTTTAAGAAGCGAGCTGGTTGTGTTCGTCGACCCACCGCTTCCTGGCGGGGGGTAAAGGAGGTGGCGGGGTAATGGCCTTCGAACGGACCGCCAAAGAGGAATCTGGGCGCGGCGGAGGCGGCGACCGTCGCCGGCCCTATCGCAGAAAGATCTGCAAGTTCTGCTCGGAGAAGGTGGAGTCCATCGAGTACCGGGACACGGCCCGGCTCACCAAGTTCGTCTCGGAGCGGGGGAAGATCCTTCCCCGTCGGATCTCCGGAAACTGCGCTCGGCATCAGCGGCAGATGGTCCGCGCCGTCAAAAGGGCCCGGGCGATTGCCCTGATGCCTTATGTTGCGGAATAAGTGGAAATTATCTTAGTGCAAGAGGTCCAGAAGCTGGGGGCGGCTGGCCAGGTGGTGACGGTCAAGGACGGCTATGCCCGGAATTTTCTGATCCCCCGCGGCCTGGCCCTGCCGGCCACCGGCAGCCACCGGGCGCGGATCCAGGCCGAGCTTGCCCGGAAGACGGCGCACCTGGAGAGCCAGAAGGCCAAGGCGGTGGAGCTTCAGCAGCGCCTGGCCGCTACACTCTGCACGCTGGCCTGCCCGGTGGGCGCGCAGGATAAACTGCACGGCGCGGTGACCTCCCAGGACATCGTCGATCAGCTCGCGCGCGACGGAATTTCCCTGGACAGGCAGCAGCTCATCTTGGAGCGTCCGATTACCCGCTTGGGGGATTATTCGGTCGAGGTCAAGCTTCACCCGGAGGTGACGGCAACGGTGCAGGTCCGCGTGGTCCCGTCCACTCGAGCCCCGACTCCCGATAAGTCCTCTCGAGCCCCGAAGGGGCGAGAGATCTAGCAGGGGGACTCATGCCTACCCTGGAGCAGCTGACCGAAAGGGTGCCGCCTCAAAACATCGAGGCGGAGATGGCGGTTTTGGGCTCGATGCTGATCGACGAGCAGGCCCTCCCGGCCGGGATGGAGCTCCTCAAGCCGGCCTCCTTCTACCGAGACGCCCACCAGAAGATCTTTCAGGCGATGACGAACCTCTTCTCCCGTCAGAAGGCGGTGGATCTGGTGACCCTCACCGAAGAGCTCAAATCTTCCGGCGAGTTGGAATCGGTGGACGGGGCCTCGTACCTCGCCTCCTTGACCACCGTGGTCCCCACGGCGGCCAACATAGAGCATTACGCCAAGATCGTCCGGGAGAAGGCCCTCCTGCGCCACCTCATCTCCGTGGCCACCCAGGTGGTGAGTGAGTCCTACAGCGAGGAGGAGAATGTCGAGGCCCTGCTGGACAAGGCCGAGCAGCTCTTCTTCGAGGTGACGAGCCGCACCTCCGATACCAAGGTCTTTTTCCTCAAGGAGATGCTCAAGGA
>CAYJSX010000154.1:0-4339 GCA_964372575.1 uncultured Planctomycetia bacterium | reverse complement strand
GCCTGTCCTGAGCGACGTTCGTCCTTCGACAAAGCCTGTCCTGAGCGACGTTCGCTCTTCGACAAGCTCAGGGCGAACGGAGCCGAAGGGCTTAAGGACGAACGGAGCCGAAGGGCTCAGGGCGAACGGCTGTCACAGGACTTAACGCGTTTGTATTAACTCACCCGGCGGATGATGCTGTTGGCCAGGCGCTGGGCCACCTGAACGTGCGGAAGCAGGTGCTTGCGGGCCCGAATAACCACCCGTACCGTTGAGGGGGTCAAGGTCTCTACGGTCACCACCACGTCGGTCCGGCTGACCAGGGCCTCAATCCGTCCCTCTTTGGCGTTTTCTTTCTTGATGGCCCCCAGTTTCTTTGTCTCTTCGAGGCAGGCCTTCCAAACCTGCTCCCGAGGCCGGTCCAAGTCTACCGTCACCGAATCCCGGCTCACCGCGTATCCTGCCACGGCCCCTGCCATGACCAGCATAGGGGCACAGCCGGATAGCAGCAGACTTACGGAGATGATGCGGCTTATTATCTTCTTCTCGCTACTTTGTAGTGGCGGGGTCATGTATACTCTATTTTAGCATGAGGACACTGGGATCTCACATTTCCAAGGGGGGCATCCTGGAAGAGGACTTTTCCTGGCCCCCGTCACCGCCCTCTTCGCTTGCGGGCCTGACGCCGATCCTTTTTGGGACCGAGGCTTGTCAGGATCTGGCCCGGGCCGCCTTAAAGGAATGGATCGTGACGAACGGCCTCGGGGGGTACGCCTCCTCCACCATCCTGGGGATGAACACCCGCCGAAGCCACGGCCTTCTGGTGGCTGCCCTACGCCCTCCGGTGGGAAGGGTCCTGTTTTTGTCCAAGGTGGAGGAGACGATCGTCTCGCCTGCTGGGCGCTTTGAGCTCGCCATCAACCGGTACGCCGGCATGGTCCACCCCGAGGGCTGGCGGTACCTGGCGGAGTTTCGGCTGGATCCCTGGCCCACCTTCCTCTATCGGGTTGGAGAGATTGCCTTGGCCAAGACGGTCTTTCTTCTGCCGGGTGAGAATGCGGTGGTGGTCGGCTACACCCTTTTGAGCGCCCCCGGCCCCATCGAGTTGCTGATCCGACCCCTTACGGCCTTGCGGGACTTTCAAGGGCTCCGCAGGGAAGATCCGCAGCTGCGTCCCAAGATGGAAGAGTCTGCCGGAACTTTAAGCCTGCGCCTTGAAGAGGAGATGCCGCCCCTGGTTTTCCATCACACGGCGGAACTGGTGGAGCACTCCCCTTGTTGGTACAAGAACTTTGAGTACCCGGAGGAACCTCCTGTGAAGGAAGACCTCTGGTCGTTCGGCCATTTTCTTTATCTGCTCAAGGTCGGAGAGTCCTGCGCCTTGGTGGCCTCGACCGGCCGCCAGGGGGGGGTGGACCTGGGTTTCCACGAGAGGCGTCTGGAGAATACCCAGCAGGTCTTGGCCCAGAACCTGGCCCCACCGGGCCAGGGGCCTGTCGTGAGGCGCCTCAGTTGGACCGCCGAGAACTTCTTGGCCAGCCGCAGCGCCAAAGAGACCTTCCTCTTGGCAGGGCTTCCCGCCCTGCCCCCCTGGGGACGGGACACCCTGATTGCCCTGCCAGGGCTTTTTCTGGCGACCCGGCAGTACGATTCGGCGAAGGCCCTGCTATCGACCCTGGCCGGCCAGGTGAAGGATGGCTTGATTCCGGTCTCCTTGAGCGAGGCGGATGGATCGCCGGAGTACGACTCTGCCGATACTTCGCTGTGGTTTTTCTGGGCGATCTGGCACTACCTGAAGGCGACGAAGGATCTTAAGTTTGTGGCCAAGCGGCTGCTCGATCCGATGCGCCAGATCATCGAGGGGTACCTGGAAGGGATCAACCTTGGCATGGGAATGGACGAGGACGGCCTGCTCCACTTGAGAGAAGAAACACTGCCTCTGACCTGGATGGATGCCCGCCTGCCCAGCGAAAAGGCTGGTGTGCCAGGCCTGCCGGTGACGCCTCGGTTCGGCAAACCGGTAGAGATCAACGCCCTCTGGTACTGCGCCGTCTCGGTGACGGGCGCCATCGGGGAGCGCCTGAGCTTAAGAAAGGCGGCTACCTATCGCAAGCTGAGCCGCCTGATTCAGCACAATTTTGTCCGCACCTTTTCCTCGCCCCAAGGGCTGCTCTACGACCGGGTGACCGGCCAGGGACCCGATCAGGCGATTCGGCCCAACGCCCTGATCGCTGCCAGTCTTCCCTTCAGCCCTCTCTCCCCCGCTCAGGTGCGCAAGGCCTTGGAGGTGACGGAGAGACTTCTCATGACGCCGGTGGGCATCAGAACCTTGTCCGTCAATCATCCGCACTACCGAGGTCGGTACGAGGGAGAGCCCCAGGCGCGCGCCTTGGCCTATCACCAGGGCACGGTTTGGACTTGGCTCTGGGGGCCTTATGTGAGCACCCTCTTAAGGGTGCACGGCCTGACGCGCGCGACCCAAGCGGCTCTCAAGAAGAAACTCTCCTTCCTTACGGCCCATCTGCAGGAGGGGTGCCTGGGTTCGGTTTCAGAGCTCTTCGATGGCGACCGGCCCCACGCGCCGCGGGGCGGGATCTCGCAGGCCTGGGCGGTGGGGGAGCTCCTTCGGGCGATCGCCGAGGCAAGGCTGACAGATGTGTAGAAAAGGCCTCACCCTCCTCGAGGTCCTGCTGGCCGCCATGCTGGTGGGGCTGGTGGGCGTTGCCTTCGGTGGAATCTTGGCAACATCCCAGCGCTATTACATCCAGACGATGAACATCACGGCCGCCCAGTCCGAGGGCTCCTTTGCCCTGGAGCATATGAGGCGCCGCCTGCTCCCGGCCGACCGGCTGATCCGCTTTAGTGCCACGCAGTTGGCCTTCCGAGCCAACGGGCTCTGGCGCGGGTATCGTCTGAGCTCCACAGATCTCCTTTTCGCCCCTGACTTAGGGGTTGCGGCGACTCAGGATCCCACCGTCTCCGAGCTGAATGGGGCCGCCACCGAGAATCCGCCAGTGGCCAGGAATGTCGTTACCTTTGATATACAGATGCCTGCATCCTCCCAACTGGAAGTGGTGATTGTTACCCAGCACTCCGGTGGCGGGGACAGCCGGCAGGTGCGGCTGGAGACCTTGATTTCTCCCCGCGGGTTATAGGATGATACAGCAGGCAATGACACCTCATGAGCGTGGTGCCGCGCTGATCGTGGCCGTCATCGCGGCCATCATGGTGACGCTGCTGGCCGCAGTGGTCTTGTCGGTCAGCATGGAGCGATTCGAGTTTTCCGCCTTTCGCTCGGATCACGCCAAGGCCGCCAGCGGGGCGGAGGCAGGGCTCCGGTACGCCTTTTCCCGGCTGGACAAGGACACCACCTCCAATGGGAATCCGGGCCCTCCGAATGGGTTTAAAGACGATGTTCGATTCGACAACGACCCTCCCTACGTCGTGACCTCTTTGGAGACGGCCAATCCTGTGATCGATGGGGCTTCGGTCGTTCCGGATGAGCGGACCAACGATCTTTTCATGGGCCGGCTATTACCCAATCCGCCTGGTCGGGTAGGAAAAGAGGTATCGGTGGTCCTTACCTACGATTCCGGTACCGGTCGTTACCGGGTGCGCTCCGTGAGCGACTATGGGAAATAAGAGCGCATTACAAAACCTAAGGTACCCCCTCACCCCCACCCTCTCCCGCAAGGGGAGAGGGAAAGAGGAAGCCAGTGGGGGAGGTATTGAAATGGGCTATAAAAGCGGCGTCACCCTGCTGGAGATCCTGGTCTCCATGATCATCCTGGGGCTTGTCACCGGCGGGATCTTCTCGGCCTTTGTGATGGGCCGGAAGGCAACGCTTCGCTCCGAGACCGAGCTGGCTGCAGCTCAGATGACCCAGGCCGCCCTGGATCGGCTCCGCAGCTCAGCCTCGGCCTTGCCTGCCCCGGGCCTTTACGTGGACGATTTCATGGTGCAGCCGCCCGCCGGCGCCAGCCGCCTTTCCTCCTTGAACCTGCCGGATAATCCCCCTGGCAAAGGCTTCCGCTCCAGATTCCAGACCAACGCGGGAAGGGCCCCTCAGCCCGACCTCACCAACCATGGAGACGGCCAACTGCTGATCGTGGAAGGGGACACCGATCTGGATGGAGACGGCCTGGCCGGGGTGGATTTCGACGTTCCTCCCAACGGCGCCGACCTCCGCCGGGCCAAGGTCCGCCTGCGCTTCACCACCCCCACCCCCTAGGGGACGCTCCATTTGGGGACACTCCTTAAGGGGAGGAACCCGCTCGACGGTTAGGCCATCGGTTGAGCCGTTCTACTGGAATAGAGACCGCTTCTCTCGGGGACACTTCTCTCTAGAGAGAAGTGTCCC
>CAYJSX010000153.1:0-4346 GCA_964372575.1 uncultured Planctomycetia bacterium | reverse complement strand
AAAATAAAATAATTAAGATTGTATTAACATTAACTAGTTGGACGAGGACTACCTGAGATGCCTCAGGAGGGCTCGCATGAATTGTTCCAGGAGAACGACCGATTCGCTGCGGATCGTGAGGAGTTCCTCCTTGCTGATCTTCCAGTAGGTATGGACCAGGCGGTTGCGCAGATCTACCAGGGGCTTCAGGCGCTTGGCGAGTTCGGGCTTGAGAACTTTGCCCTCGGCCAAAATATCCAACGCCTCGCGATAGGTAGAAGGCTTACGCCACCTTTCGTTGGCAATGATTTGATTGGCGACCGCCAGCATGGCCTCTAAGGCCATCTGCAAATAATACCTTCCCAGGAGGAATTTCTCCTTGTCGTCCAGAAGGTTGGCCGTCGTCCCCTTTAAATACTTAACGGCCTGCCGGATCTCGTTAAGGCGGTGAACCAATTCCCCGCGGTCTACCATCGTCAACGACCCCCTAAGACCGCCGACCTGAGGGCTGTCTCATGGAGATCTGCCCAATAGGAGAAATCGTGGAATTCGTTCAAGACCTTCGTCTCAAGGCGAACGCGTTCCCGTTCGGTTCCAAACAGACGCACACCATCCCGAATCACCTGGAAACAAAAGCCAATCCCTTGGCCGTTTAAGGGTCCCACCTCAATCCGTTCATCCCTGAGTCGTTCCCGAATCGCCTGCTGAAGTCTCATCGAGGCCATCATAGGCGAGGACTCGTCATCTGGCCAAAGGACGGCTATGTCAATATCGCTTAACGGCCCGGTACGACCCACCACCTGGGAACCAAAAAGGTAGGCCAGCCTCATTCCAAAACGCTGAAATAAAGGCCTCAGTCGCGAAGAAAGATAGGCGGGGGATGGGTTTCTTGTGATGGTCTTCACCTTACACCTTAGACGAGATCCCTCGGCCCTCCGGGCCTCGGGATGACGGTTTAGGAAGGGTCGACCCATTTGCCGTGGGTCTTGACGAGGGCCACCAGGCGCTCGTCGGCCTGGGCCTCGGGGATGCTGCGCTCCACCATCTCCTTGCCGACGTAGAGGTTCACGGTGCCGGGGGAGCCGCCCACGTAGCCAAAGTCGGCGTCGGCCATCTCGCCAGGGCCGTTGACGATGCAGCCCATGACGGCGATCTTGACCCCTTTCAAGTGGCCGGTCTTGGCCTTGATCCGCTGGGTGGTGGACTCGAGATCAAAGAGGGTTCTGCCGCAGCCCGGGCAGGCGATGTACTCGGTCTTGAAGGAGCGCAATCGGGCCGCCTGCAGGAGGTTGTAGGTAAGCTGCAGGACCCGCTGGGCCGGGAAGGCGGAGCGGATGACGACGGCGTCTCCGATTCCATCAACGAGGAGTCCTCCTATTTGGACCGCCGCTTCGATCAGGAAGTTGACATCATCCTGTTTAAAGCGCCGGGCATCCCAGACCAGGATGATGGGCCGGCGGTCGCCTGCCTGTTCCAGTTGGCGGGCCAGACTGCGGCCTCGGCTCAAAAGCTCCTCGGCCTGAAGGATGTGGAATTTTCCACCAAAAAGATTGGCGGATCCACCTTGTCTTGTGGCGGATCCGCCGGCAGCTTCAACCTCTTTGAGGACAAACTCACACGGCGTGTCGCGGCCGCCGGCCTGGCGCGGATGAGGATAGTCGCCAAAGAAAAGCCCCACCTTAACCGGTTCCTCACCGCCAAAGGCGAGGGTTTCATAGAGGGTAGGTTGTGTGGAGTGACGTTCCCAGGTGAAGGGCCTAAGCGGCGGAGGGAGCGTTTTTCCTTCCTGCCAGCGCGCTTGGGCCCAATCGGCCAAGGCCCAGGCCACTGGAACCTCTTTGACCGGATCCTCGGTGAGCGACACCCGTATGGTGTCCCCGATTCCTTCGGCCAGCAGGACCCCAATTCCCAAGGCGGACTTGAGCCGCGCGTCCTCCCCTTCCCCGGCCTCGGTGACGCCCAGATGCAGGGGATAGGGCGTGCCGTGCCGGTTCAAGGCATCCACCAGGAGGCGGTTGGCCTGAAGCATGACGACCGGGTTGGAGGCCTTCATCGAGAAAACAATCTCTTGGAAACCTTTCGACTCGGCGACCCGAAGATATTCCATGGCCGACTCCACCATCCCCTGGGGCGTATCGCCATAGCGGTTCATGATCCGGTCGGAAAGCGAGCCGTGGTTGGTCCCGATCCGCAGGGCCCGGCCCAGCGCTTTGCATTTCTCGACGAGCGGGGTAAAGGTCCGGGCGATCCGGGAAAGTTCCTCCGCGTACTCGGCGTCGGTGTACTCCCGCTTAGCAAACCGTTTGGAGTCGGCAAAGTTGCCGGGGTTGACCCGGATCTTCTCCACATGGTCGGCCGCGTCCAGGGCCGCCTTGGGATTGAAATGGATATCGGCGACAAGCGGTGTGGTCAGGCCCTGCGAGAGAAGTGCCTGCTTGATGCTTCCCAAGGCCTTGGCCTCGGCAGAGGTCTGCGCGGTGATCCGGACGATGTCGCAGCCGGCCTGGGCGAGCGCCTGGGTCTGCTCCACCGTGGCCGCGACGTCCAAGGTGTTGGTGGTGGTCATTGACTGGACGGCCAGCGGGGCTTCTCCCCCCACCGTCACCTGGCCTACGCGCACGGGAAGACTGCGGCGGCGGACGTGAGTATCAGAAGAAGAGATTGCTTCGGCTTCGCCTCGCAATGACATCGATTTTACGGCAAGTTATTAACAATTGGGGTCAGACCCCAATTGTTGAAAACTAGTTGTCACTGAAGAACGGGAAGAGCCGCTCCACCACTTTGAATTTCACGAGATCATTATAGGTCACAACGAGCAAGAGCAACAGCAACAGTCCAAAGCCCACCTGCGTCATCCCCTCTTGGGCCCGGAAGCTCACGGACCGACCACGCACCTTTTCAACCAGCAGGAAGGCCAGATGCCCTCCGTCGAGGACCGGAACCGGCAGCAGGTTAAACAGGCCGATCGAGATGCTTAAGATGGCCACGAGCTGCAGCAGAGAGATCAGGCCAAGCTGCGCCGCGGAGGAGGTGATGTAGAAGATCCCGATGGGGCCGGTGATCGATTCCTTGATGGAGAGCCCGCCGGTTCCGATCCGCCAGAGGGCCTGGAGGGTAAGCGACGTCAAGCTCCAGACCCTGTAGCCCGCCTTCACCAGGGCTTGCGGCAAAGGATACCGCCTGATGACAACCTCCTCGGAAGGGATAATTCCGATCATCCCGATCTTCATCTTGACTCCCAGGACGTTCGTCACCTCCTGGACGCGGGGCGCGACCTCTTGGGTGAAGGTGGTCCCTTCTCTGTGAACGGTGAGGAGGAGAGGCTCCCTTTGGGCATGGATGGCCCGCGTGACCTCCTCCCAGCCTTCCATCGGCCTGGCGTTGATGGCGAGGATCCGATCTCCCTTCTTCAAACCGGCCTCAGCGGCTGGAAAGCCCTCCACCACATCGCCAATCCTCGCGGAAAGAAGGGGGGCCCCCACGAGATAGATAAAGAAGAAGAGGCCAAACCCCAGCGCATAGTTGATCAGGGGCCCTGCCAAAACGATGGAGGCCCGTTCGCCCACGCGCCGGGCCCGATACTCCCAGGGGTGCTGCGGCGGGCCTTGCTCCATCGATTCCCCAGCCATCTTGACGTAGCCGCCAAAGGGGAAGAGGCTCAACACATATTCGGTACCGTGCCGAGTCACACCGAGAATCCGGGGCCCAAAGCCCAGGGAGAAACGCTCTACCTTCACACCGATTCTCCTGGCCATGATGAAATGCCCCCACTCATGGAGGAGGATGATGAGACTTAAGGTAAATAGGAAGGCGATCCAGCCGATCACCCCCCCACCTCCTTTCGTCCGCCTCTTGGTGCCAGGTTGAAACCTGGCACCCTTGCCTGCGCTTCTTCCCTGGCCCACCGATCGGCCTGGAAGATCTCAGAAAGTGTTGGGTTGGGGACGCTGCGATGCCGCTTCATCACCGATTCGATTCCCTTGGGGATCTGGACAAAGGGCAGGCGATCCGCCAAAAAGGCCTCCACCAGGGCCTCGTTGGCCGCGTTGAGGACCGCCGGCAGAGTTCCTCCGACCCGGGCCGCCCAGTAGCCCAAGCCCACACAGGGAAATTTCCGGCGATCGGGTGACTCGAAGGTAAGCTGCCGAACCTTGACCAGATTCAGCGTAGGCAGCGAAGAAGGCAGGCGCCGCGGATAGGTTAAGGCGTACTGGATCGGGACGCGCATGTCGGTAATGCCCAATTGGGCCAAGACCGAGCCGTCCACAAACTCTACCATCGAATGAACGATCGCCTCGGGGTGGACCAGCACCTCCACTTGGCCCGCCGGGATGCCGAAGAGGCGGCTCGCCTCGATCACCTCGAGC
>CAYJSX010000152.1:0-4350 GCA_964372575.1 uncultured Planctomycetia bacterium | reverse complement strand
CCTCACCCTTCGACAGGCTCAGGGTGAACGGGGCGGTTTGCATGACTCGTGTTATCTTACTTCTTCTTGGGACGCAGGCTCACCTTCCCCTGCTCAATCTCCTTCAGGGCAATGATGGCCGGCTTCCTCTTGGGGTCTATCTCCACCAGCGGCGGTGAGCCCTCGTTGATCTCCAGGGCCCGCTTGGCCGCCAGAAGGACTAATTTGTACGCAGAACCTGTTTTCTTCAACAGCTCCTCGGTGAATAGGGACATGGGGATAGAACTATCGCCTTACCCGGCAACGTTCCGCCAGGATGATGGCCCGGAGTTTGACCAGGGCCTCCCCCAAGCGGTCGTTGACCACCTGGTAATCAAACATTCCCGCCTCCTTCAGTTCCCTGCGCGCCAGCCGCAGCCGGGCGGCGATCCCCTGCTGGTTCTCCGTGCCTCGGCGCCTCAAGCGCTGGCGCAGGGTGCCCAGCGAGGGCGGCATCACAAAGATTGTGGTGTGTGGAAGGCCGCTCGCCCGGATCTGGCGCGCCCCCTGAACATCCACGCACAGCAGGGTGTCTTGGCCCCGGGCCAATGCCCGCTCGATCGGCCTGCGCGGTGTGCCGTACCAGTGCCCCAGGATCTTGGCCTTCTCCAGAAATCCGCCGCGGGCCGCCATCCGCTCGAAGGCCGTCTCCGTCACAAACCGGTAGTCCCGGCCGTTCGCCTCCGCGCGCCTGCGCGGGCGCGTGGTGACCGAGATCGAGCGGCTCACCTGGGGTTCGCCCACTAAGAGCCCGTGCATCAGGGTGGTCTTGCCGCTCCCAGAGGGGGCCGATAGGACGAAGAGCCTGCCCTCGTTACTCAACGTTCGCGGCCTGCTCCTTGATCTTCTCAATCTGGTTCTTCATATCAACGGCCCGCCGGACCATCGCCGCCTCGGGTGCCTTGGAACCCAGGGTGTTTACTTCCCGGTGAAGCTCCTGGGCCAGGAAATCGAGGGTTCGGCCAGGATTTTTCACCCGCCCCTCCACCGCCTGGCGCAGGGCCGCCAGGTGGGAGCTCATCCGGGTGAGCTCCTCGGTCACATCGTGGGCCTCCACCCAAGAGGCCGCCTGGGCGGCGGTCGCTCTGGGGTCTAGCCCCGCTGCCATCCTTCGGAGCCGGGCCGAGAACCTCCGCGCCTGCGCCCTCTGGACCTTGGGTAGCCGCCGCTTGATCCAGGCGCCGGAGCGTTCCATCTGCCCGATCTGTTGCGCCAGGGCTCTGGCCAACCGCTTGCCTTCCTTCTGGCGCATCGTGGTAAGCCGGCCCAGGGCCTCGCGCAGGGCCAGATCCAAACGGCGGGCCCACCGCGAGGGCAAAAGCCCTGGTTCTGGCGCGGTCACCACCTGCGGAAGCGAAAGTAAAAGGGGCAGCGAAATCTCCGCCGGAACCTTGAGCTCCCTGGCCAACTTCCGAAGCCCGGTCACATACCGACGCGCCACATCGGCATGGAACCCTGCGGCCGAGGCCACCCGATCGTCCTTAACCGTCACAGAAACCCGCACTCGGCCCCGCCGAAGCGACCGCCGCAAAAGTTGCCGGATCGAGTCCTCCAGCCCTTCAAGTCCCTGTGGAAGCCGGCACTCCACCTCGAGGAATCGGTGATTCAGGGATCGGATCTCGATCACGGCGCGGCCTGAAGGCGTAAGGAAAATCTCGGCCCGGCCGAAGCCGGTCATGCTGGTGAGCATACCCTCACGCGCTTAAGGGAACGGGAGAAGTTCATCATCCCACCATCTGCCTTGCCGCCTCCGGCGGCGGCAGGGCCTCGACTCATGGCCCTGCCTGCTCGGCCCTTGGGCCGGAAGCAGGTGGTGGGGTCAGACCCACGTTCGGACCTTGGCATTCTCAACCGTCACCATCCTGGTGGGATACAGCTCGACAATGACTTCCTCGGGTTTAAACCAGAGCTTGATCTCCCGCTCCGCCTCAGGCAAAGAGGCCGAGGCGTGGATCACATTCTCGTAGAGGCCGCTCGTGCGGATCCTCCCGTAAGAGCCCCGGATCGAGGTGGGAGCAGCCTTCTCCGGATTGGTTTCCCCGGCTAATTCACGGACCTTGGCGATGGCGTCCTTCCCCCAGTAGACCAGGGCCATCGCCTTGCGTCGGTTGTGCAGCTCTCCCTGGAGGTAGCGAATCAGCTCTGGGTAAAACGGCTTGCCCTTTAGGTCCTGGTAATGGGCCTCGGCCAACTCCCTGGAGACCCGGACGATCTTGGCCCCCACGATTTCCAGCTTCGTCTCGGAAAGGCGGGCGACGATGTTTCCCGTCAGAGAACGGACCAGGCCGTCTGGCTTGATGAGGATCAGGGTCTGCTCAGTCTGCATATAAAATTTCTATTATAATTAAGATGTGGCTTTAGTCAACCTCCCTAAGAGTCGATCCAGCTCTTTCGCCGAATGGTAATGAATCCGGATCGTGCCCCGGTTCTTGGCGTGGCGGATCTCCACGCGGGTGCCCAGCGTTCGGGTGAGTTTCTCCTGGGCCGCGGCCACATGGGGATCGGCGCTCCTGGCCGCCCGATGGGCCGCTGGGGAGGTTCTCCTGCGGATGATCTCTTCCACCTGCCGCACCGAGAGCCCCTCCTGCGTCACCCTCCTGGCGATGGCCAACTGGAGCTGCGTCGAGGCAAGCGGCAGCAGGGCCCTGGCATGGCCCAGCGTCAACCGGCCCTGGGCTACCTCCTGCTGCACCCCCTCCGGGAGCTTGAGGAGTCTTGCGGTGTTGGCCACCGTGGCGCGGTCCTTCCCTACCGCGGCGGCAATCTCCTCCTGGGTCATGTCGAACTGGTCCGACAGCCGTTGGTAGGCCTGGGCCTCCTCGATCGGATTGAGCTCTTCCCGCTGGAGGTTTTCGATGAGGGAGAGCTCCAGGGTTTGACCGTCGGTCGCCTCCTTGACAAATACTTGAGCTTCTGATTCTCCTAACAGCGAGAGGGCTTTGAGTCTCCTCTCACCGGCGATAAGCTCGTAAACTGGGCCAAAAGCTCCACTATCTTCAGTTTTTCGTACTAAAAGTGGGTGAATCAAACCACTTTTCCTTATAGAACTGGCTAACTCCTGGATCTTCGCGTCATCCAGGTTCTTACGGGGCTGAAACTGGCTCGTCCGTATGGCCTGCAGGGGAACCCTCAACAGCTCCTCCTTGAGCTGAAGGCTCCCCTCTGGGATCAGCGCTCTGATCCCCCTGCCCAACCCTCGCGTTTGGGTCATCGCTCTTTTCCTCCTTGATCGTTGGCCGGCGATCCCCCCTGATCCTCTTCGCCAGGGCCTCATAGGCCTTTGCCCCCGGTGAGCAGGGGTCGTAGATAGAGATCGGAGTTCCATGGCTGGGGGCCTCTCCCAGTCTCACCGACCTGGGCACCACCACCTCGTAGACCTGAGGGCCAAAAAAGCGCCGGACCTCTGCGATCACGTCGCTGGTCAGCTTGGTCCTGAAATCGGCCATGGTCAATAGGATCCCTTCGATGGACAAGGCAGGGTTCAAACTTTGCCTTACCATCCGGATCGTATCCAGAAGCTGGCTTAAACCCTCCAAGGCGTAATATTCGCACTGAAGTGGTATCAAGACCGAATCGGCGGCCGTCATGGCATTGATGGTCAGCAGCCCCAGGGAGGGGGGACAGTCAATCAGGATAAAGTCGTACGACTCCCTGACCGGCTCCAAGACCTGCTTGAGGCGCCCATCCCTTCTCTCCATCGGAACAAGTTCTAACTCCGCTCCACTTAATGAGATATGTGAAGGGGCAA
Organism: uncultured Planctomycetia bacterium; assembly: GCA_964372575.1. Classification (GTDB taxonomy): domain Bacteria; phylum Omnitrophota; class Gorgyraeia; order 1-14-0-20-64-10; family 1-14-0-20-64-10; genus JACOVG01. The sequence goes on along the minus strand of CAYJSX010000152.1, from coordinate 584 downwards.
CCCAGAGGTTGGCCACCTGGGTGGACAAAATGATTTCGTCGATGGCGCTTCCGGTAAGAAGACTCTCGTAGATCGAGCCAGGGAGATTTTTCTTGTCAAACCCCAGGCCCCCGGTGGCGTTGGCCTGCGGGTCTAGGTCAACCAGGAGAATCCGGCTGCCTAAGGCGGCCAGGCAGGCGGCCAAGTTCACCACTGTGGTGGTTTTGCCCACTCCCCCTTTTTGGTTACAGACAGCGATGAGTCTAGCCATTTTGTTCCACGTGGAACACTTTCAGACTCACCCGCACCTTGGCCGGTTTGACCCCCCGCATCCCAAACAGGCCGCGGCTCTCCTCGGCCAGAACCTTGATCTGCACCTGGGCCCGGGTGGCCCCCAGGGCCTTCAAGCCCTTGGCGATCGCCTCCTTCACCGTCTTTCCCTCTGCGTCAACCCAGGTCCTCACCATGTTCTGTTCAGGTCTCTACAGGGTACCTGCTCGGGGTCCTCGCAAGGGGAAGGTTGAGCCTCCGAACGCCAGCAGGCCACCCCTCGGAGTCAGGCCATCCCTTGGCTGCAGGACACCCCGGCTTAAGGTCGGCCCTCC
>CAYJSX010000151.1:0-4359 GCA_964372575.1 uncultured Planctomycetia bacterium | reverse complement strand
AGAAGGTGACGCCCTGCTTGATGCACTGCTGGTAAAGGGTCTGCAGGATCATGTGGCCGGTGCGGTCGGCCGCGTAGCAGGAGCGTTTCACCGGCCCCTTGCCAAACTCCCGGGTGTGCCCGCCGAAGGGCCGCTGGGCGATCTTGCCTTCGGGCGTGCGGGAAAAGGGAAGCCCCATGTGCTCCAATTCGTAGACGGTATCCACCGCCTCCCGGCACATGATTTCAATGGCATCCTGGTCGCCGAGGTAGTCGCTCCCCTTGACGGTGTCAAACATGTGCCACTCCCAGCGGTCCTCTTCCAGGTTGCCCAGGGCCGCCCCGATCCCTCCCTGGGCCGTTCCCGTGTGAGAGCGGGTGGGATACAGCTTGGAAAGGACCGCAACCCTTGCTCCCCCCGAGGCCTGAAGGGCGGCCATGAGGCCGGCCCCGCCAGCCCCCACAATCACCGCATCAAAGGGGTGGATCATGGAAAGACAGCCGTAAGCTGTAAGCGATAAGCGGTAAGTAACATCATTTCGGCGGTTGAAAAGCGACGATAACCCACGTGCCAAGGAGCAGAAACAGTATTCCCACCAGATACAGGGCCTTGACGGCCCACCCCCGCGCGGGAGGGCGCAGGTAGTCATCCAGCAAGGTTCGGGCGCCGTTTGCCCCATGGAGCATCGCCAGCCACAGCATCGTCAAGTCATAGCCCCGCCAGAAGAGCTTGAGGTACCTGGCCGCCACAAAGTTGTAGTCGATGGAGTGTACGGAGTTGATCACATGCATGATGAAAAGATGTCCCAGGGCCAGCCCCAGGAGGAGCACCCCTGAAACGCGCATGAAGACCCAAGCCCAGAGCTCTGCTCCACCCGCAGGCCGAGGATGCGCGCCAAAATTGCCGCTCACCTAAGCCCCTCCCTGGAAGATGTGGCCCAGCATGATCCAGGCCACCGGCAGGAAGATCGCCAGAAACAGGGCCATCTCGATCAGAAACATCTGCTTGTGGTAGGCGGCTGATTCCACCCAAAAGTCGACGAGGATAATCCGGACCCCGTTTAAGGCGTGGTACAAGACGCAGGCAAACAGCCCGATCTCCGCTAGGCCAAAGAGGGGATGACGGTAGAGGGCGATCACCTTGTTGTAGAGCTCTGGGCCAACCATGATGAGGGACGTATCCAGGATGTGGAAGAGGAGAAAGAGCAGGACTCCCATCCCGGTCACCCGATGAAAAAACCAGGCCCATTGGCCGATCCCGCCCCGGTAGAGTGTCACCCCGCCCCTCCGTGGCCGTGAAAATTCATATGAACCTCGCCGGATCAGCCACACCCGCCTCCTTGAAACCTCGCTTGCGCTCGGCGCACTTTTGACAGCGGCCGCAATGCTTCACACCGGTGGGCCTCAAACAGGAGATGGTCTTCTCCCACGGCAGGCCTGGCCACCGGGAGATCACCTGGCCCTTGGTCAGCTCCCGAAAAGGGGCGGCGATCCTGAGAGGAAAGTTGAGGGTTGCCGTAAGGAGCCCTTCCGTCTGGTGGAAGAAGCTGGCCCGGGCATCGTGGAAGGGGTTGCCCTTCAAGATCCCGATCCAGAGGGTCGGAATCTTTCGCAGGGCGCAGAAGAGGCCTCCCAGGCTCAAGAGGAGGAGATTCCTCCCAGGAAGATAAACGGCAGAGTCCGGCGCCCGTGCGCTGGGGATCCTGGAGGGGCCCATCGACCAGTGAGAACCGTAGAGAGCTGCCACCGGCACCGAAAGAACGGCCAGGGGGGCCAATTCATCCCTCCGGAAATAGCCCAGAAGCCTCTTCAACAAGGCCAACTCGGCCTTCTCCCAGTGCAGGCCCTTGCGAACGTAGAGGGGATAAACCCGTTCGTAGGCCTTGAGCGCCTCGGCCAGGAGGGCTGCGCTTTCTACACCGCCGCTCACTAAAACAGCGGCGGCCTGACCTTGATCATTAGCCGGGCTCATCGTATGATAGGAGCGCCATGTACAAGGTAACCAAAGAGATCGAATTCTGCTACGGGCATCGGCTTTTAAACCACAACGGCAAGTGCCGGTTCCTGCACGGGCACAACGCCAGCGCCGAGGTGGAGATGGCTGCCGAGCGCCTGGACGGCCACGGGATGGTGGCAGACTTTCATGATATCAAAAAGGCCCTTCAAGGATGGATCGATGGGGCGATCGACCATAAGATGCTCCTCCATGAGTCCGATCCAGTGGTCAAACTCCTTGAGTCCTCCCCTGAACCGATCGTTCGGCTCAAAACCAATCCAACCGCCGAGGCCATCGCCAAGCTGATCTTCGACCAGGCCAAGGCTTTAGGGTTTCCGGTGACCGCTGTCCGCCTCTGGGAAACCCCCACCTCCTGCGCCACTTATCAACAATTGGGGTCAGACCCCAATTGTGGATAACTTCGGTGGGATCGGGTGAGTTCGACGCCGACGCTGGCGGCGCCGGGGACGGAAAATTTTCGGATTCGCAGCCGAACGGTGCGCGGCTTGAACCGCTCTAGGATCCGGCGGGCCAGCGATTCGGCCAGCGCTTCCACCAGTCTGTAAGGCCGCTTGCCTGCGGTCTCTTGGACCTGGCGGCAGACCGCCGCGTAATCGATCGTCGCCTCCACCCGATCCGCTCGGCCTGCCCGCTTCAAGTCGAGCCCCAACTCCACATCAACAAGGATCCTCTGCCTCCTGCGGCGCTCTGCCGCGCCAACGCCCACCCGGGCAAGGCAGCGCAGCCCCTCGATCAGAACCTTGTCCACCCCCCCACCTATCTCTTTTTGACCGCGCCGACCAGGTTTAAAAAGCCATCCAGACTTTCGACCCGAAGGAAAGGGTTGTATCCCTTCTCCTGGCTGATCGTGGAGGTCGGAGACGGGGCGTAGTTGTGGCCAGGGTGAAGAACCAGCCGATCATCGAGACGGGAAAGACGTGTCAGGCTCTTGTACATCTCTTCCGGATCTGAGCCGGGCAGATCGCACCGACCGCATCCCCCGACAAAGAGGGTGTCTCCAGCCAAAAGACAATCGGCCACGCGGATGCACTGGGAGCCGGGGGTATGACCTGGTGTGTGCAGAAAAGAAAGCTTGAGGTTGCCCAAGGCAATCTCCTGGCCGCCCTCCACCAACTCCAGGTTGGCCTTCTCCACCTGGAGATTCTGCGCCTCCCGTTTGTGCACCGAGACCTTCGCGTCGGTGGCCGCCAGGAGTTCGTTCACCCCGTTGATGTGGTCGAAATGGGCGTGGGTGATGATGATGCGGTTGATCCGCATCCCGTCCTGGCGGGCCGTCTCCAAGATCTTTGGAACATCCCAGGCGGGGTCCACCACGGCGGCTTCGTGGGTCTGCGGGCAGCCGATCAGATAGACAAAATTTTGGAGGGGGCCGAGTTCTAGCTGACGGAGGTAGAGGGTCATGACTCCGCGTCCTCCGTCATCCCGATCCGACTTTCGTCATCCCGAGCGAAGCGAGGGATCTCGTTTTCTCTTCAAAACGCGCCTGAGGGCTTGGACGATGTGGCTGGCGGTCAGCCCATATTTGTTCATCAGCTCCTCGGGCTTTCCGGATTCGGCGTAGGTGTCCTGAATCGCCACAAACTCCATCGGCACCGGATGCCGAAGGGCCACCGACCGGGCTACCGCCGAACCCAAGCCGCCCCAGATCTGATGCTCCTCAGCGGTAACGATCGCGCCGGTGGCCTTCGCCTGCTTCTCGAGGAGGGCATCATCCAGGGGCTTGACGGTATGCATATCGACCACGGCAACCGAGACGCCCTCCGAGGCCAGCGCCTCGGCCGCGGCCAACGCCTCAAAAACCAAGAGCCCATTCGCCACCACGGTGACCTCTCGGCCCCCTTTAAGAAGGATCCCTTTACCGCTGGCGAAAGGGGAGGAGGCCTCGTACACCAAGGGGGCCTTGGGCCTTCCGGTCCGAATGAAGAACGGCCCTACCCGGGAAGCGGCCTCGGTGACCAGGGCTCGGGTGGCATGTTCGTCGGCCGGCACCACCACGGTGAAGCCCGGCAAAGAGGTGGCCAGGGCGATATCCTCCACCGACTGCTGAGAGGTGCCGTCCTCCCCCACGCTGATCCCGCCGTGCGAAACCACCACCTTCACATTGGCGTGCGGCACCGCCACCGCCATCCGGAGCTGGTCGAACCCCTTGCAGGTCATGAAGCAGGCAAAGCTGGAAACGAAGGGGATCTTGCCGGAATGGGCCAGGCCGCCGGCCATCCCCACCATGTTCGCCTCGGAGATCCCCACGTTGAAGAAGCGGTCTGGAAACTCCTTCGCAAAGAGGGAGGTCCTGGTCGAGACTGAGAGGTCTCCATCCAGGACGACAATCCGGGGGTCCTTCCGGCCCAACTGAAGCAGCGCCTG
>CAYJSX010000150.1:0-4374 GCA_964372575.1 uncultured Planctomycetia bacterium | reverse complement strand
CGCTCGAACGATGCGCGGAGGGCGCAGCCCTCAAGCCGGGGTTTCCTGCAGCCAAGGGACAGCTCGACCCTGACGGGTGGCCTGCTGGCGTACGGAGGCTTAAGCTGACCCTTGACAGGACCCCGAGCTTGATGCTTAACCCTTTTTTCAAGGGGGTAGGATGACTTCTCGCAGCAACCGGCAGGAGCTCGTGGAGATAGCCCGGAAGGCCCGCCGACTGTTGGACGGGATGGCGGGGGCCGGGGTTCAAGGGCTTCCTGTCAAGGTCAAGAAGCGGTTAAGCCAAGAGGAGCGGCTCGAGCCAATTCGGCGCAGGGCCCTGGTCTGTCGGGCCTGCCGCCTCTGCGAGGGTCGCCAGACGGTGGTGTTCGGCGAGGGCTCCTTAAACGCGAAGCTCGTCTTTGTGGGCGAAGGCCCTGGCCGGGATGAAGACCTTCAGGGCCGGCCCTTTGTGGGAGCGGCCGGGCAGCTCCTCAACAAGATGATCGCGGCGATGGATCTCACCCGGGAGTCGGTCTACATTGCCAACGTGGTCAAGTGTCGGCCTCCGATGAACCGGCCTCCGCAGCCGGATGAAATCGCCTCGTGCCTTCCTTACCTCAAGGCCCAGTTGGGTGTGATTGCTCCCCGCGTGATCTGCGCCCTGGGAAAGACGGCGGCCTGCGCCCTTTTGGGCAGCGAACAATCGATTCAGGCCCTCCGAAACAGGGATCTCCTCTGGGAGGGGATCCCCCTGGTGGTCACCTTCCATCCGGCCTACCTGCTGAGAAACCCTTCAGCGAAGGGGGAGGCCTGGAAGGATCTTCAGCGCCTCATGGCCCTTCTGTGAGCCCCCTTCCCAAGTACGCCGAGGTCGCGGTGGGACTGAACCTACCTACCACCTTCGATTATCGGATACCGGCTTCGTTCGCCAAAGACGTGTCAGCCGGCTGTCGGGTCTGGGTGCCGTTTCGCCAGCGAAGACTCCTGGGGATTGTGGTGGGTTTGCCCTCCAGGCCTCAGGTCCCAAGGCTTAAGGCCATCCTGAAGCTCCTCGACCCTAAACCCCTCCTCTCAGAAGAGCTGATGGCCTTGGCCCGCTGGGTGTCGGTCAGGTATCTGGCTCGCCTGGGCCAGACCCTCCACCTGTTTATCCCCGGGCCCCTGCGCAAGGGCCGGGATTTTGTAGCCAGCAGGAAAGAAGAGCTGTCCTTTCCCGTCGAGCCCACCGCCCCTTTGGCCCCAAATCCAGATCAGCAGCAGGCCCTTTCGGAGATTCACCGGGCGATCGAGGCGGGCCAACACCAGGTCTTCCTGCTCCATGGGGTGACTGGAAGCGGAAAAACAGAAGTTTACCTCCAGGCGATCGAATCGGTTTTGAAACTCGGAAAGTCCAGCATCGTTTTGGTGCCTGAGATCGCCCTCACCCCTCAAGCGAGCCAACGGTTCCAAGGCCGGTTTGGCCAGACCGTGGCGGTGCTGCACAGCCGGCTTTTGGAGGGAACCCGGCTTAAGGAGTGGCAGAGGGTTCGAGCCGGTCAGGCCCGCGTGGTGGTGGGTACCCGCCTGGCCGTCTTTGCCCCGGCAGAAAATCTGGGCCTCATCGTCGTGGACGAGGAACAGGAGAGTTCCTACAAGCAGGAGGGTGCCCCTGGCTACCACGCCAGAGACGTGGCGATCCACCGAGGGATAAGAAATAAAGCTCCGGTGATCTTGGGCTCTGCCACCCCATCCCTGGAAAGCTTTGCCCAAGCCCATCCAGGGGGGTATCGTCTTCTCACCCTGCCCAAACGGATCGAGGAGGTCCCTTTGCCTGACGTTCAGGTGGTGGACATGCGGCAGGAAGAGGGCGGGATCCGCCGCAGGGGTTTCTTTTCTCAACCCCTGCTGACGGCCATCGGGGAAACCCTCAGCCAGCGCCAGCAGGTCATCCTGTTTCTAAACCGCCGGGGCTTTTCCACCTTCGTTCAGTGCCGGGCCTGTGGAAAGTCTCTGCGGTGCGACGCCTGCCAGGTGAGTCTCACCTACCACCAGTCTCAGAAGAAGATGATCTGCCACTGGTGTCACGCAAAGGTCCCGCCTCCCGAGATCTGTCCGAACTGCCGGAAGGAATACCTCCGTTTTTCTGGCGTGGGTACCCAACGGGTCGAGAGCGAGCTGGCGCGCCATTTTCCAGGGGCCAAGATGGCCCGGCTGGACACCGATGCCGCCCGGTTGCGTGGCTCGCACGTTCAGATCTTATCGGCCTTCAACAACCATGAGCTCGATATCCTGGTGGGAACCCAGATGGTCGCCAAGGGACTGGACATCCCCAAGGTTACCCTGGTGGGGGTCATCTCCGCCGACACGGCCCTGAACCTTCCGGATTTCCGTTCAGCCGAGAGAACCTTCCAGCTTCTCACCCAGGTGGCCGGCAGGGCAGGGAGGGGGTCTCTTCCTGGCCGGGTGATTGTTCAAACCTATGCCCCCCACCACTATGCCACCCAAGCGGCCAGCCGGCACGACTACTTGGCCTTCTTTCGCCAAGAGATTGAGATTAGGCGCTCCCTGGCGCTGCCCCCCTTCACCCACCTCGTCCAGTTTCTCATCCGCTCTCCCGACGAGAAAAAGGCGTACCGCCACGCGGCCGAGGTAGCCAAGTTTCTCAAACGCCGCTTTTTAAGAAGGGCTGAGATCTTGGGCCCAGCCCCGGCGGTGATCCCCAGGCTGCGTCGGTCGTACCGCTGGCAGGTCCTCCTCAAAACCGCCTCCCTCGAGAAGGCCCAGGGCGATTTGTCCAAGGCCGCCTTTAAGATGAGGGCCCCCTCCGGCTGTATTCTCACAGTAGATGTAGACCCGCTGTAACCCCCTGATGTACGATAAGGCCATGTTAAGAAAAATCGTAAAAGAACCAAACCCTGTGCTTCACCGAAGGGCCATCCCGGTGGGCCAGGTGACCACCGAGATCGACCAGCTCATAGACGATATGATCGAGACGATGCACGCCGCAGAGGGGGTGGGACTGGCCGCCAATCAGGTGGGCTCTTCCCTTGACCTTCTGGTCGCCTGCCCAGAAGGAAGGGGCAGCGAGATCGTCCTGCTCAATGCCCGCCTTTTCGATCCCTCCGGCCGGATTCGGTCGCAAGAAGGGTGCCTTTCGGTCCCGGGCGTTTCTGCCGAGGTCAGCCGTTATGCTGCCGTGACCGCCCAAGGAATCAACCGGAAGGGGGAACCCGTCACCTTGAAGGCGCAAGATTTACTGGCCAAAATCCTTCAGCACGAGGAGGACCATCTCCAGGGCCATCTCTTTTTTGACCGCTTACCCTTTTGGGAGCGCCGAAAGGTCGTTCGTCAGTATCGTTTCCTGGAAAAAACCCTCTCCCAGATCCCCATGGGATCTGTCTAAAGGGGTCCCCGATGAATCTTGTTTTCTTCGGGACCCCCTCATTTGCGCTGCCCCCTCTGGCGGCCCTTATGGCCAGCACCCACCGGGTAGTTGCCGTGGTGACCCAGCCCGATCGCCCAGCTGGGCGGGCTCAAAAGATCTTGGCAAGCCCTGTCAAGAGGACAGCGCAGGCGGCCGGCCTGCCTGTCCTGGAACCGGTCGGCCTTTCAGATCCCCCGTTCCTTGAGCACCTGAAATCTCTGAAGGCCCAGATCGGAGTCGTCGTGGCTTACGGCAAAATCTTTCCTGGCGAAGCACTCTCCATTTTCCCAAAAGGGGTCATCAATCTCCATGCCTCGCTGCTGCCCAAGTATCGGGGGGCGGCTCCGGTGGCCAGGGCAATCCTGCAGGGAGAGACCGAAACCGGCGTAACCGTTTTTCGGTTGGATGAAGAGCTGGATCATGGCCCTGTTCTTCTCGCCCAGAGAGCGGCCATCGACCCGGAGGATACCACCGGCACCCTCACCGAGCGCCTCTGTCAGTTGGGAAGCCGGCTGCTTGTGGCCAGTCTCACCGAGATCGAACAAGGCAAGGCCAACCCCAAGCCACAGAACGATGCCCAGGTCACTCTCGCCCCGAGAGTGCGAAAAGTAGAGGGAATCGTGGATTGGCGCCTGCCTGCCGATCAGATCCTTCTTCGGATACGCGCCTTCCAACCCTGGCCCGGCGCCACGACCCACTGGGAGGGTAAGGTCCTTAAGCTGCTTTCCGCCTGGGCCGACCTGACGCGTCAAGAAGCCAAGGCAAGTCCTGGAACGGTGGTGACCTCAGGGCCTCGGTCAGGCCTCTGGGTTCAGACCGGGGAGGGTCAGCTGCGAATCGATCGCCTTCAATTAGAAGGCGGAAAGGTTCTGGAAACCGCGGATTTTCTTCACGGCCACCCCATTTCGGCGAACACTCAGCTCAAGTAACCTCTTAAGATAACATCAAAATGAACGAGCCGACAACCTGCGTTGAGTTTCTGATATCGT
>CAYJSX010000149.1:0-4380 GCA_964372575.1 uncultured Planctomycetia bacterium | reverse complement strand
GGGGTGGCAAATTCCCCACCAAACTTTACAACATAGTTACAAATTCCTCGCCAATCATCTTAGGATTCGGGGGTGGTTCAGACCTATAACGCCATGCTCAGCAAACAAACGTGATCACAGAGATGTTACCAATAATGAGAATGGTCATGATTGCGTTATCGGCTTGGTGAGTCTTAATAATTATCTTGAACAAACCAATGAACTGTGCCACAAGGAAGGCGAGCAGTGAGGTCACATTGTAATGAAAAACCTTGAACCTAGGTAATCGTCTGCCGAACATTGGCCGACTCAGTAGATGCTGTGTGCTCAGGAAGTTCATTTGGGCGACAATGAGTGCCATCATAGCCGTGCATAAGACAAGAACAATAAAAGAGGGTGCGCCATCGGGTATCAATGGTAGCACCCCTATGCCGGGACAGTCGTCGCCACTCATGTACTCTCTCCATTGTTATCTATGGAGACGAATTGAAGCCTGGAGGAGTCAGCACGTTCCTCCTCCTGCCACACTCTTTCGAAAGCGCGTCGATATTGCCAACCCTTAAAGTAACTGTTCTTCAGAACGGAGACCATCCGATGGGATTGACCAGGATCATGAGGGTCTTCGACGTAGAGGTGGGTGGCATCAACAGTCCGGAAATGATATATGGGACGATGGGTAAGGAATTGAATCATTAAGGATTCACCGAAACGTGCCTGTTCCTTGGCTAGTTCAGCGATCTCGTTTCTTCCGCCGAGAGTAAAGATAGTGGGGCCACTCAGAATTCGTATTTTTATTTTTTGATTATTCGTCAGCTTCTCCCGGACAGTGGCCGCGAGCGTACTGTCGTACACGCGTGGGTTTAGATTCCCCGAGACTATAACCACTTCGTCTTTCGCCCCTCGTAAAGCTTGAAGTAGCCAATCACGGCTTCTCTCGTTACTGTTGACAAAGCGCTCGTACTTCGGGCGGCCGGTTAAGATAATACCACCAATCCCTAGCCATAGCCACAGAAGCGCAATGACGGCAGAAATTAGTAGCCACTCCCACGTTAGCATGTTCTTTTCTCCTTTCCCATCGAGTTTTTTTAAGGTACTATTTCCTTCAGAGTAAACCTAATCGGTCTATGAAGGCCTTGATCTCGCTGCCTTTTATCAGCCACCGGCGACTGTTGCGATTCTTTCGGCCAGACAGATTACCTTTGTTGAGGTACCGACGAACAGTTTGTTCGTCAACTCCCAAAATCACGGCAATCTCTTTAACAGTGTATAGCTGAGCCGGCGCGATCTTTGTGGGATCAATGGGCACGTATATCTCCTTTAACTACAATTGTACCATATATTTATCGGTTTTGATATATCATTATGTATCACCAGTGTACTAAGATATAAGGGTGAAGGGGGTAAAGTCAACAAAAATCGGTAATGGTTGCGTTACTAAGGAGGTGGTAGCGTCTCCGCGCTAAACGGCCTCGAAGTCTTCCCCTCCATTCTCAGCTTGAGGTAGATGTGGTAGGCAGGGAGATTGATAAGGTCCTCTTCCCCAAAGACCGGGGCGAATTCCCTCGCCAGATACTCGGCGTCCTCGGCTCCTACCTGAAAGGCAATCAGGGTGCCCACGTTGCCAAACACCGCTGCTCGCATATCCTCTTCCATCTGGGCGAGTAGCTGGGTGGCCAAAGTCAGATTCAAGGCATATTTCCTTGATTCGCTCAGCATCCCCTTGAAGCTTGAGGTGGCGAAGTGGCTGAACTCATCTACAAAGAGGTAGAAATCCCGCCTCTCTCCTTCTGGTATATCCGCCCTGCTCAAAGCCGCTAGCTCGATCTGCGACAAGAGCAGCGCCCCCAAGAGGGCGCTGGAATCCTCTCCCAAACTTCCTTTAGCCAGGTTCACCAACACCACTTTCCCCTCATCCATGATCTTGCGGAAACGCAGGTGGTTGTCGGTCTGGCCCAAGACCTTTCTCAACCAGGGATTGGCCAGGAAGTGACCCACCTTGTTCAAAATGGGCGAGATGGCCTCCTGTCTGAAGTGGGGGGTATACTTCTCGAACTCGTCCTTGAAGAAGGACCTTACCTGGGGATCGTCTATGTAGCCCCAAGCCTTCTTTCTGAAGTCCTTGTCTGTAAGGATTCGTGGCACGTCTAAGAGGGTGGCCAGAGGCAAGGAGAGTAATGCAAGAAGAGCGTGACGAAAAATGTGCTCCATGCGGGGACCCCAACTGGCATTTGGCCCGTCACCCCATACTTTCTTGAAAGCTCCCAGGATGCCAGAGGCAATCAGATACTTATGGGCAAAAGCGTCCTGGAGCACGTTGAAGGGATGCGCGCCCTTCTCGTCGGTGGGATCGAAGTAGATGAGGTCAGATTGTCGGTGTTCGGGAACATAGCTCAAGACCCGCTTCACCAGATCGCCATGTGGATGACCAGCAGGGTGAACACCGGCATGGGCAGCAGCACCACCAGGGCCAGGCGCCAGTCGATGGAGGTCATCATGGCGATGCTGAAGACAAAGATCAGCACGGCCTCGGCCAGGGAGCGCAACCCATAGGTGAAGAAGATGCGCACTGCATTCAGGTCGTTGGTGGCCCGCGACATCAGATCGCCGGTGCGCTGCTGCTGGTAGAAGGAAAGCGGCAGTTTCAACAGGTGGGCGAAGTAGGTCTTGCGGATATCGTACTCGAGGCGGGCCGAGACCCCGCCGATGAGCCGGCGCATGAAGTGGTTGCAGAAGGCCACGCCCAGGGCCAGGACGGCGATCTGGGCCACGTACAGGTGGATGCGGCGCAGCCGCGCCTGGGGGTCTGGGGCCGACGGATCAACGGCGTTGACCGCCTCCCCCATGAGCAGGGGGATGTAAGCCGCCGCGGCCTGGGCCAAGACGATCATCAGCAGCCCGGCCAGCAACCGCCCCCGGCAGGGGTGGATATAGGCCGCAAAGGGACCGAACATCCGCCCTAGAACACCCCCATGTCCTGGTTGGAGGGATGTTCTTTCCAGGTCTTGTACGCGGCGAAGAACTCCAGCAGGTCCCCCAGGATGCCCCGGAACAGGGCCTGGCCCTTGGCCGCGCTGGCCAGGTGGGGCCGGTTGGCAGCGCCCGTGGGGATAAAGGCCGTGAAGGGCGTGGACAGGCTGATGGTGTGGATGGATTGGTCCACGTCGTAGTACGCGGTCTTGAAGGAGGTGGGCACGGCCTTGACCTGGTCCGGGTGGCACAGCTCGGGGAAGAGGTGGAGCCCCAGGGAGTACTCCCACTCGTCCGCATGGGTGAGCATCTGGCTTTCGAACTTGACCCCGTCCAGGCCCGTGGTGGCCCCCTTCTTGATGGCCGGCTGGCCCAGGTGCCAGTAGCTGGCCATACCCACCCATAAATCGCGACGCTCGTACCCCTTGCTGTAGAGTTCCACCAGGGCCTGGCTGGCCGGCACCTGATTGCCCCCGTGGCCATTGAGCAGGAAGATCTTGCGAAAGCCGTGCGCGATCAGGGTCTCCAGGGTGCGGAAGAGCCAGCGGGTGTAGAGTTCGGGATTGGCGGTCACCGTGCCCGGGAAAGGCAGGTGGTGGTCCGACATGCCCATCCACTGGGTGGGCAGCAACAGGATATCGCCGGCCATTTCCTTTTCCACAGCCTCGGCAAAGGCGGTCACGATGAGCGTGTCGGTCAACAGGAGCATGTGCGGCCCGTGCTGCTCGCACGAGCCCAGGGGCAGAAGGACGATCTTGTCCTTGTCGAGGTGCTTGACCTCAGGCCAGGCCAGGTGTCCGTAGCGCATGGGGGACGACTCCTCAGGAGGGGAAAGGGGATGGGTTTTAAGAATAGGGGGCGCGATGAGAGGTCATGTTTTTCATATTATTAGCCTCCCTTGCTTTTCCTCCGAGTTAAGATGACCTATTAGGTGGATTATCCCGGAGGCGAAACTCCTTGGCGGGTATAGGGGTTGTAAAAGCCATATCCGGCCCTTATATTTTTGATGTTGCTCCGGAAGCAAACCGCCCACCATAAATACAAATGGCGAGGCGATCTGCTTTTTTCGACCTTGAACGGACGACCGGAGCTTGAGGGGCTACTTTTCTCGGGACCGAGCCTGGCCAGCCGGATATATCCCGATTAGGTAGCCCTTCTTAATTTACGTTGTATAGGGAGATGCCGGGAGGGAAAGCGTGGGAACGGAGCAGAGAGAACATAAGAACGGAAGACACTAGACAGCCAAGTTGAGTATGCTACAATAGTTACGTTGGCTGTGTGTGGTCACTGGCCCCCGACTTGATAAGGGGCCTGTTGCGCTCCTCAGTCGTCCCCGACGCCGTCTCTTAACGGCCATCAGGTTTGGGGGCCTCAAATTAACCCCCATGGCGTCTTGAAGGTAAAAACACTTTTAGGACGCCGTTTTTTTATCAC
>CAYJSX010000148.1:0-4384 GCA_964372575.1 uncultured Planctomycetia bacterium | reverse complement strand
TGTGTCGCCGACTGCTCCTTCTGCGCCTTCTACAGGCCCCCGGGACATCCGGAGGCCTACCGGCTTCCGATGGAAGAGATCCTGCGCCGGGTGGGGGAACTCGTGGCGATCGGCGGGACCCAGGTCCTTTTTCAAGGTGGGCTGGACCCCTCACTGCCCTTGTCTTTCTATGAGGAGCTCTGCCGCACGGTAAAGGCCCATCACCCCGGTATTCACCTCCACTCCTTCTCCGCCCCTGAGATCGATACGATGGCCCAGGTTTCCGGAAAGGGCTATAGCGAGGTTCTGGAGCGCTTGAAGGCGGCCGGGTTGGACTCGCTGCCCGGCGGGGGGGCGGAGATCCTGGTGGAGCGGGTGCGCCAGGCGGTGAGCCCCAAGAAGCTCTCGGCATCCGGCTGGTTCGCGGTTCACCGGGCGGCCGCAGAGGTCGGATTAAGAACCACCGCCACCATGACGTACGGCATGGGGGAGAGCTCGGCCGAGCGGATCGAGCATCTCGTCCGCTTAAGAGAGCTTCAGGATGAGACGAAAGTTTTTCGGGCCTTCATCCCCTGGAGTTTCCAGCGGGGCCACACGGCGCTGCAGATTCCGCCGGCCGGCGGCATGGAGTATTTGAGGATCATCGCGGTCTCACGCCTCATGCTGGACAACATCCCCAACATCCAGGCCGGGTGGGTGACCGAAGGGCCGAAGCTGGCCCAGTTGGCCTTAAGCTTCGGGGCCAACGACTTTGGCGGGATCCTGGTGGATGAGGTGGTGGTGGGGGCCACCGGGGTCGTTTATCGGGTGGACCAGGAAGAGGCCCTGCGGCTCATCCGGACCGCCGGCCGGATCCCGGCCCAGCGCAACACGAAGTACGAAATCCTAAAGGTGTTTGATGGCAACGGTCTTAAAGAAGACGACACTCGAGGAAATTTACAGGCCCATCCGGTCGGAGCTCAAGGCCGCTGACGCCCTCCTCGCCCGGGAGCTGGCCACCGCTTCCGGATTGATGGGAGAGCTCACCCGGTATGTGGCCCGCATGCCGGGCAAGAGAATCCGCCCTGCCCTGGCCCTCTTGGGCGCGAAGGTGGCTGCCCAAAACAGAAGGGGTCAGACCCCTTCTGTGGAAAAGTCGATCCGGCTGGCGGTGGCGGTGGAGCTGATCCACACGGCCACCCTCCTGCACGACGACGTGATCGATGGGGCCTGCCTTCGCCGGGGGCTGGCCACCCTCAACGCCAAGTGGGGTGACACCCTTTCGGTTCTCTCGGGCGACTACCTTTATTCCAAGGCCTTTTGTCTCTTGAGCTTCCTCTCGGAGGAGCGGGTGCTTCGGCTTTTGTCGGAGACGGCCCGGATCGTCTGCGAGGGAGAGGTGGCGCAGATCCAGCATCAGTACGACGCGGACCTCTCCCGGACCCGGTATCTTGAGATCATCCGAGCCAAGACCGCCTCCCTGATGTCGGCCTCGGCCCAGGGGGGCGCCCTGCTGGCCGGGGTGGCTGCGAGTGAAGCCGAGCGGCTCGCCCGCTTTGGCCTGAACTTCGGCCTGGCCTTTCAGATTCTGGACGACACCCAGGATCTGATGGGCGACGAAGAGGTTCAAGGCAAATCTCTGGGGACCGATCTGGCCATGGGGAACATCACCCTGCCGATGATCGCTTTAAGGGATCTTGAGATTCCAGCCGTTTCAGAGCGTCTGATGGCCTGGTTCGGTTCTAATGGCAATGGCCACCATCCCCTGGTGCCCGCGGACCTTTTGGCTGCCCTACGCCAAGAAGCGATTCGCCACCAGATCCCTCAGGCCTGCCGGCGGCTGGCAGGCCGGTTCCTCTGCGAGGCCCGCGCAGCCCTGGAGCCCTTTCCCGCCTCTGCCGCCAAGGAAAGCTTCTTGGCGCTGACCGATTACCTGTTATAAAATAAACTCACGACTCATGCAAAACCGTTCGTGCTGAGCTTGTCGAAGCACGAACGTCCCTCCTCACCCTTCGACAGGCTCAGGGTGAACGGGGCGGTTTGCATGACTCGTGTAAACTTTAACCAATCGGTGGAATGGCTTATTACCCGATTTTCCTGGAACTTAAAGGGCTGTCTTGTTTGGTCATCGGCGGCGGTGAGGTGGCCTGCCGGAAGGCGAAGGTCCTGCTGGCCTGCGGGGCAAAGGTTAGGGTGGTTAGCCCCGCGCTGGGGGCGGGCTTGAAGCGCCTTTCATCCCAGAGGAAGATTGAATGGGTTCGGGGTTCTTTCAAGCAGGGGGATCTCAGGGGGGTTGCCCTCGCCGTGGCGGCCACCGACAGCGAGCCCGTCAACACGCGGGCCAGCGCCTGGGCCAGGAGGCGCGGCGTCTGGATCAACGTGGTGGATCGTCCGGCCCTGTGCTCGTTTATCCTGCCCTCGGTGGTCCGACGGGGCAGGCTCGTTTTCGCCATCTCCACCGGAGGGGCCTCCCCGGCGCTGGCCAAGTGGCTTCGGCAGGACCTCCAGGCCCGGTACGGTAAGGAGTGGAAGAGACTTTTGGAGGGGATGGCCAAGATCCGGTCAAAGGTGGTGAAAAGAGTTTCCTCGGTCAGGCGGCGCAAGGAGATCTTTGAGAAAGCGCTGGCGGCGTACTTTACGGTTCTAAAGAAAGCGGTGCGGTGATGGTAACCTTTCATGCCTTGGCCATCTTTTCCAGTTACGCCGCCTTTTTTCTGGCGGTGGTGACGGGGCTGCTGTTTCTCGCGCAGGAGGGTCAGCTCAAGAGGAAGGATCCCAAGATCTTGGAGGCGGCGGCACTGCCCCTGGAGATGCTCGACCAGGTCAATCTCTGGGCGGTGGTGATCGGCTTTCTCCTGCTTAGCGCGGGAATGGTGCCGGGGGTGGTGCTGGCCCGTTCTAATTGGGGGGCTTACTTCAATGGAGACCCCAAGGAGATCTGGAGTCTCCTCACCTGGGCTGCCTATGCCGGGGTTTTGGGGTTGAGACTTAAAGGGGGCTTAAGGGGCCACCGGGTGATCCTGCTGTCGGTCATGGCCTTTTTGCTGGTTCTGTTTACCTTTGTGGGGGTCAACACCCTGCTGGGGGGAAGGCACGTCTTCTTTTAAACGCCCATGCACATCGCGGTTCTTGGATTAAACCACGAAACGGCTCCGATAGAGCTTCGGGAAAGACTCACCTTCAAGGAAGAGGAGCTGCCCAGGGCCCTGGCCGCGCTGCGCCAGGAGTTTCAAATCCAAGAGGCGGTGATTCTCTCCACCTGCAACCGGGTGGAGCTGTATGCCCTCCTGCCTCAGGTCGATGGGCACAGGGGTCGGCTCACCGACTTTCTGGCCCATTTCCATCGGATCGAAGCCCAAGAGATCCGGGATCGCCTCTACTGGCATCACGAACCCGACTCGGTGAGGCACCTCTTTCGGGTGGCCAGCGGCCTAGAGTCCATGGTGGTGGGCGAATCAGAGATCCTGGGCCAGGTGCGCCAGGCCTACCAAAAGGCGGTCTCCTGCGAGAGCGTGGGGAGCGTCTTCAATCGGCTCTTTCAAACGGCTCTCAAAACCGGCAAGCGCGTGCGCTCCGGGACCCGGATTGGCCAAGGGGCGGTGTCGGTGAGCTCGGTCGCGGTGGAGCTGGCCCGCAGGATCTTTCAGAGTCTAAAGGTCAAGACGGTTCTCATCCTGGGGGCGGGGACCATGGGAGAGGCCGCCCTGAACAGCCTCGAGGCCAGGGGGGTGGGCCAGATCCTGGTGGCCAACCGCTCGCCTGAGGCGGCCCTCCGGCTGGCCGAGGATTTTGCCGCGGAGGCGATCCCTTGGGGCGAGCTGGATCACGCCCTGGTGCGTTCCGACATCGCGATCTGCTCGACCGCCAGCGACCAATACCTGCTGAACCGAGCCGACGCAGCGCGGATCATGGTCCGCCGCCGGCAAAGGCCCCTGTTTTTGATTGACATCTCGGTTCCCCGCAACCTCGATCCGGCCATCGGCGGGCTTGAGAACGTTTACCTTTACGACATCGACGATCTTGAAGGGATCGCCTGCGCCAACCAGAAGATGCGCGTGGGCGAGATGGATTTGTGCGCCTCGATCATCGAGGAGGAGTTGGGGCAGTTTCTCGCTCGATGGAACGGCCAGTTCCACGCGCCCCTTTCCAGATGAACGAACCCGCCCCGCCAGACTCAACCCCTCCAGCAGCCAAGCCCGCGCCGGCGGCGCCGGCCCCCCGGGCCCCTCTTAAGTCGATGCAGCAGGTCGAGGTGGATGAGAGCAAGGTCTGGTCTTTGTGGTTTACCCGCAGGGAATTCCTCACCCTGGCGGCGTGGGGCGCCTTCCTCGCCGGCTTGGCCGGCTCGCTGGCTGCGACGCTGCGCTTCTTCATCCCTCGGGTCACGTACGATCCTCCCTCGGTCTTCAAGGTGGGTAGCCCCAAG
>CAYJSX010000147.1:0-4391 GCA_964372575.1 uncultured Planctomycetia bacterium | reverse complement strand
TACCCTCAGCGCTTGGAGATCCGGGGGACATGGGTATAGACTCAGATACCGAGCGTCCCGACTCCTAGCGTCACCACCAGCTTGGCTGTTTTTCGGCCCACCCCAGGAAGGGTGAGAAGCTCCTCCAGGGTGTTGGGCACCTTTGCCCGGAACCGGCCCAAAAGGTGAACTGAGATCTCGCGAATCCTTTTCGCCTTGGTCCGGTAAAAGCCGACGGGATAGATGAGTTTCTGGATCATCCTTTCGGAGAGACTGAGCATCTGCTGGGGGGTTCTGGCCCTGGCAAAAAGTCGTAAGCTCGCCCGGGCCGTCACCTCGTCTTTGGTCCGCAGAGAAAGCAGGCAGGAGATCAGGATCTGGAAGGGATCGCGGGTTGCCCTTTTGATCTCGCTGACGGCTGGGAGTCTCCAGGACTTGGAAGCCGATTCCAGCCGACGAATGACCTCGCCGATCGCCCGGTCCCGCATCAATGGTCCTGGAACTTAAGCTCTAAGAGGCAAGGTTTGAGAAAGGCAGGGGCTAGTGCAGGACGAGCTCGGTGTCGGTGGCCCGAACGCCATCGAGCTTTCGGATCTTCGAGACGACAACGGCCAACTCTTCGTACGGCTCGGCGTCGACGAAGGCGATCATGTCGTGGCCACCGGTCACCTGATAGGCAAACTGCACCCCAGGCATCTTCCGAACCGCCTCTTGGGTCTCCAGCTCCTGACCCGGGTGCAGGTCAATCATGACGAAGGCCTTGGGCATTGCTGCTAAGATATCACAAAATCAAAGCTTGCGGAAGAGGCCAACCACCTTGCCCAGGATTTGAATGGAAGAATTCTTCGGATGGACAAAGATCGGTTCGATGGCGGGGTTCTCCGGCTGAAGGCGGACGTGGCCTCCCCGGTCCCGGTAAAAACGCTTGACCGTCGCCTCCCCCTCGATGAGGACCGCCACGATCTCGCCGTTTTCCGCGGTGGGCTGCTGACGGACGATCACATAATCCCCATCCAGGATCCCGGCCCCCTTCATGCTCTCGCCGTGCACCCGAACGGCAAAGCAGCCGGGGCCTGGAACCCAGCGGGGATCCACCGCCAGGCGTTCCTCGATCTGCCCTTCGGCCAGGATGGGGGTGCCGGCGGCGATTCGGCCCACCACCGGAATCCAAGTGGGCGAAGGAGGCAGGGGGTAGATTTCTCCTCCCAGCCCTGTCGCGCCGCGGAGCAGCCGGATGCCGCGCGCCTTGCGGCTTCTTACGAGGTAGCCCTTCCTCTCCAAGGCATCCAAATGAATCGTCACTCCCCGCAGCGATTTCAATTTCAGCCCTCCTCTTAATTCTCGAATCGTGGGGGGAGCCCCGTGTTGCCTAAGGTGCCGACCGATCAGATCCAGCACCTGTCTCTGTCGGGCGGTCAGGCCTCGGTGTTCCATACAGACAAAAGTCTATTCCTTAGGTCCGCACGTTGTCAAGCCCTTTGGCGGAGAGCCAAACTCGGTCTCGGCGGCGAGGCCGGTGGATCCGGAGGATCGCGCCTTCCCTCTCCAGGCGTGCGGCCGCAACTTCAAGCTCCTCGCCGGACCAACCCAACCATCGGCCCACGCGTCCCATCGGCACGGCCCCGGCGGTTGACACAAAGCTGGCCAGGATGTCGGCGCGGGCCTCATCCGGCTTGAGCGCCTTGGCCCGCTTCTCGACCGCCGCAGGAACCCAGCGCTCAAAAAGAGTGATCACCCGCGTCTTCCACCCGCCGCCGGTCAGCCCGGCGGTCACCACCTTGAAGCGCCTCTGAAGTTCCAGGAGGGCCTGGTGATAGGCGCGCGTGCCGGCCGGTCCTTTAAACCCAAGCGATTTTCGCAGCCGATCGCTGGCACAGGGTCCCTGCTGGGCCAGGGCATCGCAGATCCACTTGGCCCGTTGGGTCAACCGGCCGTAGTAATGTTCTTCATCGTAGGAGGCACAGCCCCCTTGGGCGTAGTGGAGGGCCAGGAACGCTGTAAGAAGCTCCATCGAAACCAGAGTGGCCTTCTGGTGCACGAGCCGCCCCAGGAATCCGATCCGGCGGGCCTGGAGCTCGTCCTTCCAGTGCCACCAGTCGTCGGCGTCGTCATGGGAGACCTCGGAGACCTTCGGAAGGGGAATCTCGGGCGAGCCAAAGATGAGGGCCAGGCGCAGCCGATCGAAGAGTCGAGCGAAGGCAGGGAAGCTTCGTACCTGGCCTGCGCGCCAGAGCTTCCTTTGATAGGCCCTTAAGGCGAGATCAAAATTGGAACTCGAGGGAGCCCTCAAACTGGTCCATGTCGACGCTGTGAATCAGGTCCAGGTGGCGCCAGCCCAGCACCAGGGTCCAGCGGCTTTTTTGGGGAAAGGGGATCTTGATCCCCCCGCCCGTCTCGTTGCGGACGCCGCGGCCCAGCTCCAGGTCGTAGGTGTATTCGTTGAGGGCGTAAAGCTCGATGGGGCGCCCGCCCACCCGAGGCAAAAAGGAGGCCGGCCATCCCAAGAGGGTCCGGATCTCCCACTCGAGGCTGTCGCCGCCTAAGGCAACCCAGGCCCGATGAAGGCCCTGGGCCAGCGTGAACCAGCCCGCCGGCTTGAAGGCGAACTCCGCGCCCAGCTCTGTTCGGGACCAGGTTCCCTGATTCACGTCCCGCCGGACCTCTGCGAAGGGAGTCAAAAACCATCGATTCTTTCGGCTGAAGCCGAGATCGGCCCGGCCCACCATCTCGCTGCCGATGGCCGACTTCCTGCGAAGGCTCCATCTCCCTCCTTGGGCAAAACGAATGCTGGGGCGATCGGCCATGACGCTGCCGATCCCCATTAAAAAGGAAAGACAGAAGGCAAGCCAGAAGAAACGAGGGCGCCCCCGGGGGCTCACCGGGAAGGTCCCAGCGCCTCCAAGGAATATCCCCTCACCTGCAGGATTCGCTCCACGGCGTCGCCGATCACCCGGTTGGGCGTGGAGGCGCCGGCCGTCAAACCGATGGCGACCCGGCCGGAAGGCAGCCACCCCTCTTCCACCACCGGTTCAAGGCTTCCCGCCGGCTTGTGTCGGATGGCGCTGGCGGAGAGGATGCAGGAAGATTCATCAATGTGAAAGGAAGGAATGCATTGACGGGCGATCTCAGACAGATGACCGGTGTTGCTGGAGTTAAAGCCCCCGATCACGATCACGAGGTCCACGTCAGACTCAACCAACTCGAGGATCGCGTCCTGACGGTCTTGGGTGGCCGAGCAGATCGTGTCAAAGTTTCGGAAATGGTCGGTGAGGCGGTCCTCCCCGTAGCGGTCCTTCATCGCCTCCTGAAGCATCCGGGCAACCTCCAGCGATTCGCTGGAGAGCATGGTGGTTTGGTTGGCCACCCCCACCCGCTCCAAATCGGTGTCGGGGTTAAACCCCGGCGAAGATTTAAGGGTGAAATGCGAGAGGAAGGCTTGACGGTCGCCTCGGCCCCGGATGTAATCGCACACCCGCGCCGCTTCTTTCTTGTCCCAGACCACCAGGTACCTTCCGCCGGGGAATGGGGTGACCCTCGAGATGGTGGCCCGGGTCTCTTCGTGGCGGTAGTTGCCGTGGACCACGGCGGTGAAGCCCTCCCGGGCGTACGATTCGACCCGCTTCCAGACCAAAACCACCGAGCCGCAGGTGGCATCCACCAGGACACAGCCCTTCTTCTTCAAGAGCTCCATCTCCTCGACCCGCGTCCCGAAGGCGGCGATGATCACCACATCCTGGCCGGTCAAATCTTCGACCGACTTATCCAAGGGCCCAGGGCCGTTCAAGAAGCCGATTCCCATTTCTCTCAGGCAGTTGTTCACGCGGGGGTTGTGGATGAGCTCGGTGGTCAGGAAGATCTGCCGATCGGGAAAGCGCCTGTGGGTCTCGTAGGCGTAATCGACCGCGCGCTCCACGCCGTAGCAGAAGCCGAACTCTTTGGCGATGACGATGGTGAGGTCTCCCACCGTGAGGCGATTTCCCCTGGCGCGGATCTCCTCCACGAGAAGACTGCGGTAGTCGCCGGCCAGCTCTGCCTCCACCTCGGATTTGAGGCCAAAGCCGCGCCTAAAGATCTTGGCTTCTTCGAGTTTTTCCGCCATCCTTTCATTATAGGAACTTTGGCCCCAAAATTCAACCCCGCCCCTGAAGTGGTATAATGCCCTGGATGAGCAGAGCGAAAGCCCTTCGGGCCCTGCTGGCCCGTCCCCAACCGGTGGTCCTGGCAGGAGCCCACGACGCGATCTCGGCCAGGCTGATTGAGAGGACAGGCTTTGACGCCGTCTGGGTTTCCAGCTTCGGCGTCTCGGCGGCCCTGAAGTCGATGCCGGACGCCAACGTGCTCACCATGACCGAGTCGCTGGAGGCGATATAGGAAGAGCGTCGTGTATGGCAAGAGTGTGGATGTAGAAGTGT
>CAYJSX010000146.1:0-4413 GCA_964372575.1 uncultured Planctomycetia bacterium | reverse complement strand
GCAGCGAGATTATGAATAAAGCGCGGGCGGCCGGGGTCCCCGTGGAGAAGCATCACCACGAGGTGGCCACCGCCGGTCAGGCCGAGATCGACATGCGGTATTCGAGCTTGACCAAGATGGCGGATCACCTGATGATGCTCAAGTACATCATCAAGAACGTGGCCCGCAAGCACGGCAAGGTGGCGACCTTCATGCCCAAGCCCCTCTACGGCGACAACGGCTCCGGGATGCATACCCACCAGAGCCTGGCCAAGGAAGGGAAGAACCTGTTCTACGACAAGGCCGGCTACGCCTTGATCAGCCAGATTTGCAAATGGTACATCGGGGGCTTGATCAAGCACGCCGCTAGCCTGATGGCCTTCTGCGCTCCGACGACCAACTCTTACAAGCGGTTGGTCCCGGGCTACGAGGCGCCGGTCAACCTCGCCTACTCGGCGCGCAACCGCTCGGCCGCCTGCCGGATCCCGGTCTACGTGGACCACCCCAAGTCCAAGCGGGTCGAGTTCAGACCCCCGGACCCTTCCTGCAACCCGTACCTCGCCTTCTCGGCCATGCTGATGGCGGGCCTGGACGGGATCCAGAACCGGATCGATCCGGGCAAGCCACTGGACAAGAACACCTACGAGCTTTCTCCCGAAGAGGCAGCCAAGATCCCGACGGTTCCTGGTTCCCTCGAAGAGGCGTTGGATGCCCTCGAGCGGGATCACGCGTTCCTCCTCAAAGGGGACGTGTTTACCAAGGATGTCATTGAGGTATGGCTCGAGTACAAGCGGGCGGAGATTCCGAAGGTGGGACTCAGGCCCCATCCGTACGAGTTCTACCTCTATTTCGACGTCTAGTATGAGAAAGGGTGCTTTGGTTTAACCTGGCACCCGATGTCGTTGACCCGCGGACGCCCGCCACGCACCCCAAGGCGGGCGTCCGCATCTTAAACGATGCCTCCCATCATGCTAAAAGACAAAGAGTACGTCTTAAAGACGGCCCGGGACCTCGGGGTGAAGTTCATCCGTCTGTGGTTCACCGACATCCTGGGGTTCCTCAAGAACGTGGCGATCACGATCGAAGAGTTGGAGGAGGCCCTTCAGGAGGGGGTCGGCTTCGACGGCTCTTCCGTGGAGGGCTTCACCCGCTCCGAGGAGTCGGACATGATCGCCCTGCCGGACCCCAACACCTTCGCGATCCTGCCGTGGCGGCCCAAGGAGAACGCGGTGGCCCGGATGTTCTGCGACATCGTCCGGCCAGGCGGGGGGCCCTTCGAGGGGGACCCCCGCTACATCCTCAAGCGCAACCTCACCGAGGCCGCGGGCTTGGGCTACACCTTCTACGTGGGGCCTGAGCTCGAGCATTTCTACTTCAAGAGTTCCGAGCTTCCGGAGCCGCTGGACTGCGGGGGCTATTTCGACATGACCCCGCTGGATCTGGCCAGCGACCTGCGCCGGGAGACGATCCTGGCGATGGAGGAGATGGGGATCGGGGTGGAGTTCAGTCACCACGAGGTGGCCCCTTCCCAGCACGAGATCGACTTCCGCTACACCGACGCCCTGACCATGGCCGACTCGGTGATGACGTACCGCCTGGTGGTCAAGGAGATCGCCTTAAAGCACGGCTTTTACGCGAGCTTCATGCCCAAGCCCCTGCCTGCCGAGAACGGCTCCGGGATGCACGTGAACATCTCCCTCTTTTCCGCCGAGGGCGGAGCTGCCTCCGACGAGAAGGGAGAGCGCAACGCCTTTTTTGATCCGCAGGACCCGATCTACCTCTCGGCAACGGCCAAACATTTCCTGGCGGGGATTTTAAAGCAGGTGCGGGAATTTACCGTGGTGACCAACCAATGGGTGAACTCTTACAAGCGGCTGACCCCTGGCTATGAGGCGCCGGTCTACATCACCTGGGCCTTGACCAACCGGGCCGACCTGGTTCGGATTCCCCGCTACACCCCAGGAAAGGCGTCGGCCTGCCGCCTGGAGCTGCGAAGCCCGGATCCGGCCTGCAATCCGTACCTCGTCTTCAGCGCAATTCTCGCCGCTGGCCTGGAGGGCCTGAAGAACAAGGAGCCGCTTCCGCCGGCGGCCGAGACGAACGTGTCCGCCCTCTCAGAGGAGGAGCGCAAAAGGCGCGGGATCCAGTCGCTGCCCAGGGATTTGGGCGAGGCGATTGAGGCGGCCGAGGGCTCTCAGCTCCTGCGCAAGGCCCTGGGAGACCACATCTTCGAATCGTTCTTGAAGAACAAGAAGATCGAGTGGGAACGGTACCGCGCCGCGGTCACCGACTTCGAACTGAAGGCCTACCTGCCTCTCTTGTAAGCTCTTCCAAGATCGCGATGGCCGCCCGCCCGGCGCCGCCGGGCGCTCCGAGCTCCTGGTAAAGCCCTTCGTAGGCCTCCTGCATCGACTGCCGCGCGCCCGTCTCGTTCCAGAGGCGGAGGGCCTCTCGGGCGATGACCGAAGGGCGGGCCCGGTGCTGGATGAACTCTGGTGCCACCCTCTTCTTTAAGACCACGTTCACCAGGCCGATCGTTGGGATCCGGACGAGCAACCGCCCCGCCAGGTAGGTCAACCAGGAGGTCTTGTAAACGATCAGGATCGGCCTTTTGAGGAGGGCGCACTCCAGGGCGGCGGTGCCGGAGGCCACCAGCACCAGGTCGCAGGCGAAGATGCCGTCGTAATCCCACCGCTCCACCACCTTGAGCGGGAGCTGGAAGCCCTTTAAGCTGGACCGGTAGAGATCCCACGGCAGATGCGGCGACTTGATGAGGAGAAACTGGGGGGTGGAGGGAAGCTCGGCCAGCATCCGCTGGCCTGCGGAAAGCAGGATGGGGAGGATCCTGGATACCTCCATCTCGCGGGAGCCCGGCAGCAACCCGATCACCGGAAGGCCGTCCTGGATTCCGAGGTTGTTCAGGATGGTCAGCCGCTTGGCCGAGGGCTTGACCAGGTCCAGCAAGGGGTGTCCAACAAAAGTGACAGGAACGCCCGCCTTCTCGTAGAGCTCCTTCTCAAAGGCGAAGACGACCAGCATCCGGTCGACCAACCGCTTGATCGCGGCGATCCGGCCTGGATTCCAGGCCCAGAGCTGCGGGGAGATGTAGTAGACGAGGCGGATGCCGCGCCTCTTCACCTCGCGGGCGAAGCAGAGGTTGAAGCCGGGGTAGTCGATTAAGACCACGAGGTCCGGCCTCTCCTCATCCAGCGCCTGGCAGGCGGTGTGAAAAAGCTTCCGGAAAAAGGAGAGGTTCTTAAGGACCTCCAGGATCCCTACCACCGCGAAGGCGGTGGGGTCGGCCAGGATCCGGACGCCGGCTTCTCTCATGCCGGCCCCGCCCAGGCCGAAGAGGTCGAGGCTCGGCTGCCGCTCCTTGAGGGCGAGGGCCAGGTGGCTGCCGTGGAGGTCGCCGGAAGATTCCCCGGCCACGAGGAAGATCTTGGCGGGCATGTGTTAAGTGTCATTCCCGCGCAAGCGGGAATCACAGATCCTCACCTTCGTGAGGATGGACCATACTTTCGTGAGGATGACCATTGGTTCTGGTGGATGAGCCGGGTGATCGTCAGGGCCGCGGCCAGGGCCTCTCGCGCCTGGCGGGCGGTGACCGGAGGGGTGCGGTGGTTCTGGATCGATTCCAGGAAGGCGGCGATCTCGATCTTCAGGGGCTCCTCCCGTGGAATCTCGATCGCCTCGTGCGCGATCCGGCCCTCCTGCCTGCGGAAGATGTCTACCCCCTGGGCCAGGAAGTCGATCGAGAAGTAGGCCTCCGGCTGGAAGATCCGGAATTTCCGCATCGCCTCTTTGGAGATTCGGCTGGCGGTGAGGTCGGCCACGGCGCCGTTTCGGAAGGTGATCCGGGCGTTGGCGATGTCTTCAAAGGGGGTCAGGACCTTCACCCCCACCGCCTCGATCCGGCGGATCTGGCTCTTGACGAGCCACAAGAGGATGTCCAGGTCATGGATCATCAGATCCAGCACCACCCCCACCTCGGTGCCGCGCGGCTGAAACGGGGCGAGCCGATGGACTTCCAGGAACCTAGGATCTTTCAGGAGATCGGAGACGCGGCGCAGGGCGGCGTTGAAACGCTCCACATGGCCCACCTGGAAGACGACCTTGGAGCGCTCGGCCAGTCGCAGCAGCCGGTCGGCCTCGGCGATGGTACGGGTGATGGGCTTTTCCAGCAGGACATGGACCCCTGCCTTCATGAAGGCCTGGGCAATGGGGAAATGCTCCTGGGTAGGCACGGCGATCGAAACCGCCTCCACCTGGCCGGTTAGTTCTAAGAAGTCCGCCACCGCGCGGCAGCGGTAGACCTTGGCCAGGCTCTGGGCGCGCTCCGGCTGGGTATCGAGATCGGAAGAGCGTGGGGAGGGGAAGGGGGGGGTTGTATGGGTGTAATTCTGGGTGGTGGGCGGTTGATTAAAAATGGGG
>CAYJSX010000145.1:0-4441 GCA_964372575.1 uncultured Planctomycetia bacterium | reverse complement strand
AACGAGATTCCAAGAATTGTGACTGGAGTTCAGACTGTGCTCTTCCGATCTCGGCCAAGAGACGGATGATGGCGTGGTCTACCGTGTCGTGGACCGAGAGGGCCAGGATGTTGATGCCGGCTTCGGCCAGGGTTCCGCAGACCTTGGCCATCCCGCCGGGACGGTTCTCGATGAAGATCGAAAGCTGCTTGTCTATCTTAACCAAGCTTCCCTGTCCAGTATCGCGCGAACTCCGTCAGGTGCGTGAGGGTGGAAAGATCGGTCATCCGGTCGAGAAAGACCTTGCCCTGCAGGTGGTCCCACTCGTGCTGGATGACCCGAGCAAAAAAGCCGGTTGCCTTGAAACAAACCGGCTTACCCTTTTCATTATACGCCTGAACCCCCACCGAACGCCAGCGCGGAACACGCCCCCGGAAACCCTCCACCGAAAGGCACCCTTCCCAGTCCAGGAGGCGGGCTTTGGAAGCTGGCTTCACCCGGGGGTTGATCAGGACGGTGAGGGGAATCTTCGGCGCCTTGGGGTATCTGGGGTTGTGGTCCACCTGGATGACGGCCGCCTGCAGACTCACGTGCACCTGGGGAGCGGCAATTCCGACCCCGTCGTACTCGCGCATCGTCTGGATCAGGTCCTTAAGGAAGGCCTGAAAGCCGGCCGAGGAGATCTGCTTCAAGGCCACCGGCTTGGCCTTCTTCCTTAATATGGGGTGGCCCAGGCGGGCAACTTTAAGAATCATGCCCGTACTGTACCAGATCAACGCCAGGACGGCAACCTAAACCTTACAAAAAAGTAAAGAAAAAACTTGACAAAAAAGTCATGTTTAGGTAACTTTGATTATAGGGATGAAGATAACGGCGCAGGAAGAGTACGGGTTAAGGTGCCTTCTTCAGCTTGCCCGGGTGGACGAGGGGGAAGGCTTGACCGTCAAGGAGATCGCCCTGAAGGAGGGGCTCTCTTCGGCCTACGTGGAGAAGCTCCTTCGGCTTCTGGGCAAGGCCAGATTGGTCCATTCGGTCCGGGGGATCAACGGGGGCTACCTGCTTACGCGCAAGCCGGCAGAGACTTATCTGGGAGAGGTGGTGCGGGCGCTGGGCAAGCTGCAAACCTCGCAGGAGATCTGCGACCGCTTCCCCGGAAACCGGAATACCTGCATCCACATTGACAACTGCTGCATCCGATCGGCCTGGGCCACCTTAACCCACTCGATCGAGAGCTTCCTGCAGAATACGACGCTGGCAGACCTGATCGGTTCTGAATCCAGGAGCCGGGTGGTCTTCGCCCAGCGGATGTCGCAGCCGGGAAGGAGCTTAACGGTATGAGCCTGGAGAGCCCGCTCCTTAAGATCGAAGATCTGCATGTGACGATCGAGGGCAAAGAGATCCTCAAGGGAATTTCCCTAGCTCTCGAAAAGGGCCAGGTCCATGCCCTGATGGGCCCCAACGGCTCCGGTAAGTCGACCTTCTCCAACGTCTTAATGGGACACCCCAAGTACCAGGTGACCGAAGGCCAAATCCTCTACAAGGGGGAGGAATTGTCGGCTCTCAAGACCGACGCCCGGGCAAGGGCCGGCATCTTTTTGGCCTTTCAGTATCCAACGGCCATTCCAGGGGTCAGTGTGCTGAACTTTCTGCGCACCGCCATGAAGGCCCGACTCGGCCAGGATTTCCAGCCCAAGGCCTTCCGCAAGGAACTCAAAGAGGCGATGGCACTGCTGGGGATTGACGATGCCTTTGCCACCCGGTACGTAAACGACGGCTTTTCAGGCGGGGAGAAGAAGCGGCACGAGATCCTCCAGATGGCCCTGTTGAAACCGGAGCTGGCGGTCCTGGATGAGACCGATTCCGGGCTGGACATCGATGCGCTGCGGACCGTGGCCGAAGGGATCAACCACCTGCGGGGGCCAAATCTCGGAATCCTGCTCATCACCCACTACCAGAGGCTCTTAAACTACATCGAACCGGACTTTGTCCATGTCTTGATTGATGGACAGGTCATCCGCTCCGGCGGCAAGGAGCTGGCCCACGAGCTCGAGGCCAAGGGCTATGTCCCTTACGAAACTTAAAAAGGTATCCACCCCATGAGCGAAAAACCGATTTCCGTCAACGAGAACTACGAAGAGCAGTACGGCTTCCACGATCAGGAGAAGTACGTCTTCAAGGCCAAGAAGGGCCTCTCCAAGAAGGTGGTGGAAGAGATCTCCGGAATGAAAGAGGAGCCGGACTGGATGCGGCAGTTTCGGTTCAAGGCCCTGGAGGCCTTCTTCAAAAAGCCCCTGCCTGGCTGGGCGAACCTGGATATCCTTTCCCAGATTGAGTTCGACAACATCTACTATTACCTCAAGCCGACGCAGAAACAGGGCAAAACCTGGGAAGAGGTACCTTTAGAAATTAAGCAGACCTTTGAAAAGTTGGGAATCCCTGAGGCGGAACGAAGGTTCCTTGCGGGGGTGACTTCGCAGTACGAAAGCGAGGTTGTTTATCACTCCATTCGAAAGGAACTGGAAGATCAAGGGGTGATCTTCCTAGGAATGGACGACGGGCTTAAGAAATACCCGGAACTCGTCAAGAAATATTTCGGCACTGTGATCCCGCCTGCTGATAATAAATTCGCTGCGCTCAATTCCTCTGTTTGGTCTGGTGGGAGCTTTGTTTATATCCCCAAGGGAGTGAAGGTAGCGATCCCCCTGCAGGCCTACTTCCGGATCAACGCCCAGAACATGGGCCAGTTCGAGCGTACCCTGATCATCGCAGACGAGGGTTCGTCCGTACATTACATAGAAGGTTGCAGTGCGCCCGTTTACGCAAGCGATTCTCTGCACTCGGCGGTGGTGGAGCTGATCGCCCTGCCCCACGCCCACATCCGCTACACCACGATCCAGAACTGGTCGAAGAACGTCTACAACCTTGTCACCAAGCGAGCCATCGCGCATGAGAACTCCATTGTCGAATGGTTGGATGGAAACTTGGGCTGTCTGACAGGAGATGCTCAGGTCTTTCTTAACCCGGACGGCCCCATCGCTATCAAGGACGTTCAGGCGGGCCAAAAGGTATACACGATGGACCTCAACACCTTCCAACCCAAGGGATCTCACGTGGTGGCAACTCAATGCACCGGAATCCGGAGAACATACCGACTGGTAACGGAGAACTTCCGCGAGGTCAAGGCCACGGATAATCATCCCTTCCTGGTACTTACGCGGGAGTCCCTGTCGAATCGAACCCGGCTTCAGTGGCGTCCCCTTCGAGATTTAAGGGTCCGCGACCTCATTGGAATCGCTCGCGGTATCCCCGATGAGGGCAAGCCGAAACGGCTGGAATACACTTACCCCGCCATCCCTGGGAAAGGACTGAAAAACCATCCTGTCCTACCTCAGGAGACAACGGAGGATTTAATGTGGTTTCTGGGGCTGTACGTGGGAGATGGATTCGTTGAGAAAGCTGCGGGAAGACCCCGGAGGGTCTTTCTCGCAATACCCCAGAAGGACCGCTCAAGGAAAAGATTGGAGAGTCTCATTTCAGAGCTCTTTCGGATGGAATGGAAGCCCAAAGGGCTCTGTGTCACCATCAACTCCGCTGTCCTTTCCGACTGGATACTCTCACTTGGATTCTGCGGAAAGGCCAGTGAAAAAAGGGTCCCCAGGTGGGTCTACACGCTACCCATTTCACAGAAGCTGGCATTCATCGAAGGATATCTGGACGCCGATGGATACGTCCGAAAACACAAGGTGGTAAACGGTAGGGAATTCGGTCAGATTGCCTTTGTCAGCTGCCATCGAGAACTGCTGGAGGATTTCAAACTCCTGATGATCCAATGTGGGCTCAACCCCTTGAAGATTTCCGAGAACGTTAAGGAACAGCGCTTGTGGAAAGGCCGGCTAAAAGAGTATAGGACCTGCGTTCTCTGGCTCAACGCTCGAGACAACCTCAAGGCCATTCGTGAAAAACGGGCGCCAAGAGCCGGCGTCGAATTCATCAGACTCAAGTCGATTGAGCCCCTTGGGGAAGAGCCTGTTTACGACATTGAAGTGGAGGGGGCCCATAATTTCATCGCCAATGGGATCTTGGTGCACAACAGTAAGCTCACGATGAAGTACCCGGGGGTGTATCTGATGGGACGCAAGGCGCGCGGCGAGGTGGTGTCGGTCGCCTTCGCGGGCGGGGGCCAGCATCAGGACGCCGGGGCCAAGATGGTGCACGTCGCCCCGGAGACGAGCTCCACCATCCTCTCCAAGTCAATCTGCAAGGACGGCGGGCGGGCCAGCTATCGGGGGCTGGTGAAGGTTTATCCGCAGGCCGAGCACGTGAAGTCCTCGGTCCGGTGCGACGCCCTGCTGATGGATGAGCGCTCCCGCTCCGACACCTATCCCACGATGGAGATCGACGCCAAGCAGGTGCAGATCGGCCACGAGGCCACGGTGAGCAAGGTGGGGGAGGAGCAGCTCTT
>CAYJSX010000144.1:0-4444 GCA_964372575.1 uncultured Planctomycetia bacterium | reverse complement strand
CGACGGCGATGCCGATCAGTTCATGGTGCTGGCGCCATGAACGAGCTGGCCGCCTACCTGGTTCAGGCCATTCTCTGGTCTGGGGACCAGGGGAGATCCGGCGGCCTTCGTTGGGGCATGATGGGTCTGCTCTTTGAATCGGGACTGTTTGGGATTCGGCACATTGAGGACGGCGACTTCCTAGGGATCTTTGGCAGAATGGTGACAGGGCAGGGAGGGCTCTTGTTCGATGACGAACTGCCCTCCGACACTTTTCTGAATCGGGAAACCCTGGGGATTATGGCGCGCCGGGCCAAGGCGCTTCAGAAGATTGAGAAAAAGGAGCAGGCGCGGTTCGGAAAGGACGTCCACGTCGAGTTTCTTGTGATTCACAGCGGCCAGGACGATCCGGAAGGTGTTTACGTGGAATACCGCATCCAGTTCGCGCAGGGGCCAGTGACCTACCGAAGAAGGTTCGAAGTGGGTTTTGGCGGCCGGATCAAGATTGGGAAACCGACGATTGTTCCGCACGGGGAGTCTGTTTTTCATGAAGTGATTGAGGAGGGGATCGAGAAACTTGCCAAGCCAACCTGGGTTGAGGAAACCGAAGTGGAGCGGGTCCAATATCTCGATTTCTTGAAAAAGCTTCAAGGCATCATAGGAGACGCGCCGGATCAGCGCCCGCTGCGCGAGCTGCTCAACCGGCTTCAAGAGAAGAGGAATGGACAAACAGAAGTGGTGCCGGGCCCCGAGGGGGTCGGCACCTCCGCCGGGCTGGAGGAGTGGGGCCAGCAGCTGATGAGGGCGCTTCAAGAAGCGCAAGATAGGGTTGCCCCTTATGCGGTTGGAGGAGACAAGCCTCTTGAGGTGAAAAAGAAAGTTGAGCCTCGCTTAGCGGAGATAGCCGACTTTATCGCTTCGCAGAACCCCCGGAAGATCACCTTTTTGAAGTCTGGCGGCGAATCGGTGGTGCTGGATCTGGGCAATGACAGTGTTCTTACCCTGCGCCCGGTAACCCACTGGGAGCACCTCAAGGATTATCTCGAGCTGTTGAGGGCTCAAAGGGGTGAGGCGCCGAAGTACCCCTTCATGAATCGAGTTCTAGAGATGAAGCTGTTTGACGATTTGCTCCTTCTCGTTACGCCGAGGCTCAACACCCAAAATGTTGATGTGGAGCATCTTTTTACCATTAATAGACAGCTTGAAGAAGCGGGCCTTCTCTGGGACGATCAGCATCCTTTGAACATTGGTCTTGATGCCCAGAGTGAACCTCGGATTCTCGATTTAAGCGGCATCGAGAAAAGGGATTCCGCCGGGCTGGAGGAGGTGCAAGCGGTGGAGGCGCGGGTTCGGGAAAGATGGGATGGGATGAGGTCGGCGGTGCCAGCCTTGGGCTGGGTGGTGGTGGGAAAGGAGGTGGGTAGCCGTTACCCGGAACTCAAGGATTTGGCCGGCCTGGAGGAGCGGATCTTGGTCAACGGCGATCCTGCGGGAACGGTCTTTAAGCTGATTCGACGTGATGTCGCCGCTGGTGTTGCGGTGAACTTTTATGGCGGGCTGGAGGAGGGTGAGGAGCTTGCGGTGGTGGCCGATCTGGCGGGAATCTCGGTTAGGATCGTTGGTCTGGAGAGCAGCAGCTTTAATGATGAACTTCGGCAAATACTGGCGGGTCTGGGGATTCCGGACGCGGCGATTTCGGCTGGCTTGGAGGAACTGGCCGACGACCTGACCTTCCTAGGCCAGGCGGCTTAATTCCTTAGGCTTAGGGCTCATTATAAAACCCAGCGGTACCCCCTCACCCTCCCCTCTCCCTCTAGGGGAGAGGGAAAGAGGAGGCTCCGGTTTTGAAACAGGCTCTTAGCCGGTGCCGAGGACGTGGCGGAGGGCCCACTCCAGGTGAGGGTAGATGAAGGGGTAACCGGTGGAGACGAGGCGGGCTGGCTTAACCCGCTGGCTGGCCAGGAGTAATTCATCGGCCATCTCGCCAAAGGCCAGCCGAGCGCCGAAGGCCGGCACGGTAAAGAGAGTCGGCCGCCAGAGAACCTTGCCTAAGGTTTTGGTGAACTCCGCGTTGGTGACCGGGTTCGGGGAGACGATGTTCACCGGTCCCTTTAGTTGTTCGACCACGAGCACGTGGAGGATTGCCCCCACCGCGTCGTCCAGGGCGATCCAGCTCATGGTCTGCCTGCCTGAGCCGATCTTGCCGCCCAATCCCAGCCGAAAGGGTGGGGCCATCATCGCCAAGGCCCCTCCGGCGGCTCCCAGCACCATCCCAAAGCGGATGTTCACCACCCGAATCCCTGTGGCAGCGGCCGGCTGGGTGGCCACCTCCCAGGCCTGACCCACCTCAGCCAGAAAGCCGGTACCCAGTTGGCTGTCTTCTGTGAGGAGCTCATCCCCTCGATTGCCGTAGATCCCGACGGCCGAGGCCGAAATGAGTACCTGAGGCGGCTTCTTCAGTTTGGCCAGCGATTCGGAAAGAAGCCGCGTCCCTTTGACTCGGCTGTCTCGGATCCGGGCCTTCTTCTTAAGGGTCCAGCGGCCCTTGGCGATGTTTTCTCCGGCCAAGTGGATCACGGCGTCGAACCCCTCGAGCTGCTCAAGCTCGATCTTCCCGGCTTCCGGGTCCCAGAAGGCTTGGCCCTTTTGGATCGAACCGGCGGCCCGAACCAGGCGGATTACCTCATGGCGCCTTTGGAAGATCAGGAAGTCGGTTAACGGCGAGCCGATGAAGCCCCTGGAGCCGGTGACGAGGATCCGCATGCCGGAGATTGTAACAGGGGCGATGTTATAATGGCAATTACTTCGATGGCGTTCCTTCCCACGCTCGCCTGGTGCCTGTACGATCTGGCCAACACGATCTTCGCCATCAACATGACGAGCTACCACTTTCCGGTTTGGATTGTGAGTGACCAGCGAATGCCGGAGATCGCTTACAGCAGTGCCTTCAGCCTTTCGGTCCTGGCCTCGGCGACGCTCATGCCTTGGCTGGGGGCCCGCTCTGATCGGGCAGGAAGGAAGGTGCCGGCCTTGGCCTTCTGGACGGTGGGCTGTGTCGCCTTCACGGCTTCTCTGGGATGGGTGGCCTCTGCCCCATGGGCCCTGGTCCTCTTTGCCGGGGCCAACTTCTGCTACCAATTGGCCGGTGTCTTTTACAACGCCCTTTTGCCCGCTGTCTCTTCTGCCGGAAGAATGGGCAGAATCTCAGGATACGGGGTTGCTGTGGGCTACGTGGGTACCTTGATCGGAATCTCGGTGACTGCTCCAATTGTTTCAGCAGGAGGAAGACAAGCCGCCTTCCTGCCCACCGCCCTGCTTTTTCTGATCCTGGCCCTCCCCAGCTTCTTCCTGGTGAAAGAGCCAGTTTTCAACAATTGGGGTCAGACCCCAACTGTGGATAACTTGGCGAAAAGAAAGAGCCTGGCACCTTTTTTGGTTTCGGCGTTTTTTGGATTGTGCGCGGTGAGCACCATTATCCTTTTCATGTCGGTCTATGCCAAGGAGGCGATTGGACTCTCTGACGCTTCCTTGCATTCCCTGCTGGTTACCTCTGCGGTGTGCGCGATCCTCGGCTCTCTGGCCTGGGGATGGCTCTCCGATCGAATCGGAGGATACCGGTGCCTCTGGTGGGCGTGGGGGCTCTGGACGATCGTTTTAGGATTGGCGGCCGTGAGCTTTCATCCCGGCCTGTTCTGGCTTCTCGGCGGCTTGGCAGGGGTGGCTCTGGGCGGAACCTGGGTCGCCTCTAGGGTGCTCCTCGTGGAGTGGGTGGGGGCCCAGCGGATCGGCGAAGCCTTTGGCCTGTTTGGATTGGTCAGCCGGCTGGCCGCCATCCTGGGGCCGATGGTTTGGGGGCTTCTGCTTTGGGTCGCTCGGGACTGGGGAATCTACCGGTATCGGCTGGGGATGGTGATTCTCCTTTCCTTTATGTTGGTCGGCTGGTGGTTGTACAATAGAGCTGCCGATGCGAGCCGTCGCGTTTGACCATCACGGAGGCCCAGAGGTCCTCAAGTACTGTGAGCTGCCTCTCCCTAAGATCAAGGAAGAGGAAGCCTTGATCGAGGTGGAGGCCTGCGGCTTAAACCACCTGGACCTTTGGGTTCGGCAGGGCCTGCCAGGTGTTCAGGTTCCGATGCCCCACATCTTGGGCTCTGAGGTGGTGGGCAAGGTCTCCAAGCTGGGGGACAAGGTCACCCACGTGAAGAAGGGAGACCGGGTTCTGGTGGCCCCTGGGATAAGCTGCGGCTCCTGTCCGGCCTGCCAGGCCGGGCGGGACAGTCTTTGCCGGGAGTTCAAGATCGTGGGCCTTCAGATGAATGGCGGCTACGCCGAATGCATGGCTGCCCCTGGGAAGAATCTGATCCCGGTCTCTTCCAGACTCAAGCCAGAAGAGTGGGCCTCGGTCCCGCTGGTCTTCTTGACCGCCTGGCACATGCTGGTGACCCGCGGGGGATTGAAGGCCGGG
>CAYJSX010000143.1:0-4488 GCA_964372575.1 uncultured Planctomycetia bacterium | reverse complement strand
GTAGGCCCAGTGTAGATCAGATGGGGAAATCGGTCAATTTGCATGAGTCGTGTCATTAGAAAAACGATGACATTTCGGCGCAAGGTCACGACCGTTCTGATCCTCTCCACCGTGGGGCTCTTCATCCTCGTGGCGGCCCTGACCTATCCGCGTCTGGCCCGCGAACAGTTCAACGTGGTCCGGCAGATCGCCCGGGGCATCGCCGTGACCGGCGCCCTTACCATCGACGGGGACCTTCATGAGACGATCCCTGCCGATCCTTCGGCCCTGGGCCTGCCTGCCTACGAAAAGCTTCAAGGCCAGTTGAGAAAAATCTTGGGCTCCAATCCCGGGGTCCGCTACGTCTGGACGATGGTCAAAGGCGACAAGCCCGGTGAAACGATCTTCATCGGAGATGTGGGGGATGCCCGAGCCAATCCAGGATTCCGGTACGACGCCTCTGGGATTCCTAAGCTTTTGAAAGGCTTCGAGGAGCCGACGGCCGATCGGTCTCCGGTTCGGGACCCCTGGGGTGTCTCCATGTCCGGCTACACCCCCATCCGCAACCACTCTGGAAAGGTTGTCGCGGTTCTGGGCGTTGATTTTTACGGAAGACAGCTCTACCGCTTTCTGCAGGGCCTGCGCAATCTCTTTGTGGTGGGCTTCTTAGCGGGGATCCTCTTTTCGATCGTGGCCGGCAGTTGGATTGGACGGTGGATCGCCTCTCCCATCGGTCAGCTTGCCCAAGGGATGCGCCGGGTAGAAACCGGTGAGCTGGCCTCGGAGGTCAACCTCAAAACCGGAGATGAATTTGAGGAGGCGGCCAACGCCTTTAACCGGATGACCCAAGGGCTGCGCCAGGCCCGCAGGGAGCTTCAGGCCTCCTTCTTGAAGGCCGTCCAGAGTCTGGCCCTGGCCCTGGAAGCCAGAGATCCCTACACCCGGGGACACTCGGTTTCTGTCACCCGTTACGCGACACAAATCGCCCGGGCGATGGGCAAATCCGAAAAGGAGATCGAAACCCTGGAGAACCTGGCCGTCATGCATGACATCGGCAAGATCGGAATCCACGACGCCGTCCTTCAAAAGCCCGGCGCCTTCACCGACGAGGAGCGAAAGATCATGCAGGAGCACCCGGCCATCGGAGGCAAGATCCTCTCCCCCTTGGGGCTCTCAGAGGAAGAGCTGGCCCTGGTTACCTTTCACCATGAGCGGGAAGATGGAACCGGCTACCCGTACCAGGTCGGCCGCTCGAAGATCTCGGACCTGGTCGCCATCCTCTCGGTGGCCGATGCCTACGACGCGATGACCAGCCACCGACCTTATCGTTCCGCCCTGAAGCCCCCTCGGGCGGTGGAGGAGCTGCGCAGGGTCTCCGGAAGCCAGTTCCGCCCACAGGTCGTGGAGGCCTTGGAGCAGATCTTAAAGGAAAAGGGGCTGGTTTAGGTCTCCGGTGAGGGCTTGAAGGAACGCCGCTTCAAGCCGGTCCAGCGCCAGCGGTAACCCCTGGATTGATCCCTGGATGAGGATTCCTTCCTGCCAGGCCCGCAACGCAGCCCCTGCCACCTTCCTGTCCCGATAGATCAGGTCGCCGCAGACCGGCGCGTTGAAGCAGAAGGTGTCTGACCTGCCTGGCTGGCCGTCAGGCACCACCCTAAGCTCCTCAGGCGCAAACCAACCCTTCTCAACGAGAACCTCACGCAGGCGCTGGTGGATGAGGCGTGGAATCTTGGCAAGAGGCACAGGAGATCTGGGCCTGGCCCGGCCGATGGCCACTGCGTAGGTCAGCTCATCAGGCCGATGGACGACAGCGGCGCCGCCGGTGGGACGGTTCGCCATCGGGAGCTTGCGGCTCGCCCAGGGCTCCGGGAGATCTTCCGGCTTCATTCGCCGGCCCAAGGTGATGGCCTGGCCTTCCCACCGGTAGAGGCGAAGGATCGGCGGCGAAGAGGGATCCCCTCGAACCGCCTTGGCCAGGGCCGCGTCTCTGGCCATCTGCGAGGCGGCGTCGGAGGGGGAATCTACGATGACTCGCCAGCTTTCCATCGGACGTTGGGCTGCCGGGCGGCCGTCACTTCATCCAGACGGGTTACCGGCATCCGATGGGGAGCCATCTGGACCCTTTGGGGGTTTTCTTCCGACTCCTTGGCGATGGAGGCCAGGGCCTGGGCAAAGGCCTCGAGGGTCTGCCGGGATTCTGTTTCGGTCGGCTCGATCATGAGGGCCTCCTCCACAATGAGGGGAAAGTAAATGGTGGGGGCGTAAAAGCCGTAGTCCAGAAGGCGTTTGGCGACGTCCAGCGCCTTGACCCCGCAGCGGGCCTTCAACTCTTTGGCGGTGGCCACAAACTCGTGCATGCAGGGCTCATCCACCGCCGCCGGAAAGCTCGCCTGGACCAACGCCTTCAGATAATTGGCATTGAGGATCGCTCCCTCGGCCACCCGCTGCAGTCCCTCCTTGCCGAGCGCTCGGATGTAGGCGTAAGTCCGCACCAGCGCCCCGACATTTCCGAAGAAGGAGCGGACCCGCCCGATCGAAAGGGGACCAGGCCAGGCGAGGCGATAGCGGGGCCCTACCATTTCTCCAGGGCCCCTGACCACCACCGGTCCCGGAAGGAAGGGCTTGAGCGCCGCCTTGACCCCGACCGGTCCCGCGCCAGGACCGCCGCTGCCATGAGGGACGGAGAAGGTCTTGTGGGCATTCACATGAACCATGTCAAAGCCCATGTCGCCGGGCCGATAGAGACCCAAAAGGGCATTGAGGTTCGCCCCGTCCAGATACATCAAGGCCCCCTTCTCGTGAACCAGGGAGGCGATCTCCAAACTTTCCTCCTCGAAGAGTCCCAGCGTATTGGGATTGGTCAGCCTGAAGATCGCCACCTCCTCGTCCACGGCATCCGCCAGCGCGCTTAAAGAGACTCGCCCGCGGGAGGTAGAGGCGACCTCCACCACCTCCATTCCGGCCAGAGAAGCCGAGGCCGGATTGGTTCCATGGGCCGAGTTGGGAACCACCACCTTGCCCCGTGGGGCGCCCTTGGACCTGTGGTAGGCCTGTGCCATCAGCAAGGCGGTAAACTCCCCATGCGCTCCAGCGGCCGGCTGAAGCGTCACAGCATCCAGGCCGAGGATCTCCTTCAACAGCTCCTCCAGCTCGTAGAGAAGCCCCAGGATCCCCTGGAGGGCCGCATCGGGCGCGCAGGGATGAATCTTGGAAAAGCCGGCCAGGGCGGCGATCTCCTCGTGCACCTTGGGGTTGTACTTCATCGTGCAGGAGCCCAAGGGATAGAAGTTGGTCTCGGCCGAAAAGTTGAGATGGGCCAAGCGCATGAAATGTTTGACCAGGTCCCGCTCGCTGACCTCGGGCAGGGGAACAGGATCCGCGCGCAAGAACGGGCCCGGTATCAACTGCTCGGCCGGGAGGGAGGGGACATCGAGCCGGGGAAGTTCAAAGCCATGGCGGCCTGGCCGACTCAAATCCGATAGCAGGGGCTCCAGAACCCGGCCCGGGGAATGGGGCGGGGTCACCGAATCAGCTTCCACACCGCCTCGACGAAGCGGTCGATCTCTTCCCGGGTGCGGCTCTCGGTCACGGCCAGCAGCCATCCGGAGTCCAGGGAGGCATCCCACCGGGCAAGCGGCAATCCCCCCAAGAACCCCTCGCCCAGAAGCTTCTCGTTGAGCCGCTCGGGATCCATCGGCATCCTCACGGCAAACTCGTTGAAGAAGGGATCTGAAACCAGGGGCGCAACGCCCCTTAATCGGATGAGGCGGTCGTGCGCGTAGTGGGCCTTCACCAGATTTTGGTAGGCCAATTCCTTAAAGCCCTCTTGACCCAGCGCGGCCAGGTAAACTGCCGCGGCCAGGGCCATCATCGCTTCATTGGTGCAGATGTTGGAGGTGGCCTTGGAGCGCCGGATGTGCTGCTCCCGGGTCTGAAGGGTCAGGACAAAGCCTCTGCGCCCATGGGCGTCCTGGGCCATCCCCACCACCCGCCCCGGGATCTTCCGGATGAATTCTTGACGGCAGGCGAAAAGCCCCAGGTAAGGGCCGCCGAAGTTGAGCTCGTTGCCCAGGGGCTGGCCTTCCCCCACCACGATGTCGGCCCCGTACGCCCCCGGCGGCTTCAGGAGCCCCAAGGAAACCGGATTCACCACCACGATGAAAAGGGCCCCGGCCTGGTGGGCCTGCTTGCCCAACTCCTCCACCGGCTCCAGGCAGCCCAAGGCATTGGGCATCTGCACCACCACCGTGGCGGTCTGCCCGTCGATCAGCTCGCCCGCCGCCTGAAGATCGGTCACCCCCCCCTGGCGCGGGATCGCCTTCAGGCGGGCCGCTGAATTTTTAAGATAACTCTCCACCGTTTGGCGGTACTCCGGGTGCAGCGCGGCTGAAAGAAGGACCTTGTTCCTCTGGGTGTGGCGCAGGGCCAGGAGGCATCCCTCGGCCAGGGCAGAAGCCCCGTCGTAGAGGGAAGATCGGAAGAGCGTCGGTAGGGAAAGAGTGTGTATGT
>CAYJSX010000142.1:0-4521 GCA_964372575.1 uncultured Planctomycetia bacterium | reverse complement strand
TAGCCGCCCGCATGAGGGCCTCCTTGAATCGGAGCAGCCTTTTGACCCCCGCAATCCCAATCTCGAGGTAAACCGGGTTGGAAAGATTCGTCTCTAGCATCAGATTAAGCAGCTGCTCGGCGTTGTGATCCAAGAAACGCGGGGTTAAATCGGTGGAAACCTCTCCCATCACCGCATCAAATGATTTGCCGGTCGTCGAGGCCGTGAAGTCCTCGTGATCCTTCCAGAAGGCCTCCGAGAAGTCGAAGATGACGCTCTCCTCATGCCGAACCGGCTCCGGATCCAAAACAATTCCATCGGGAGCCTCTACGCCGTGGCGGACAAAGGTCCGGGCATCCTTTAAGAGCTGCTCCTTAAGACTCTCGGCATCCGGATGCCGGGCCAAATGGATGGCAATCTCATCCCAACGCTTATCCGATGGACGAAAGGAGTTGGGGGCCCGAAAGGTGTTGTGTCGAGGCCGGTAGACATAAAGGCGCAGGCCTTGGCGATAAACGGGGTCCAGCTCTTCCATCGCTTCCACAACGCCGGGTAACTTTCTAAGAAATTCCCCGGCATAGGTTTCCCGGACTTTTTTAGAAGGGGTAGGATCAGGATCCAAAAGATGCTTGGCATAAACAAGGGGCACTCCCAATTGGGCCAAGCGCTGCGTGTAGGGCAAAATAGCGCGGCGGGCTGGGGCGCGGCGGTCGTCCTGTAGGCGGGCCTCGGGGGTCAGGCCGGCACGCTCAAGGACCCGTTCCACGTATTTGAATCCAAAGCGCCCAGGCATCAGGTGCACCCCGGTGATCCCCTCCTGCTCCAACGCCCAGCCAATTTGCGAGGCATTGAAATCAACGATAAATTCCTCAAACGCCTCTTCGGAAATCTCTCCCCTGTCTCGGGCCTGCTCCTTCTGCGACCACTCATCGAGCAGCCTGTGCGCCCCCTTGTCCTGGCCTGGACGAATTCCCATCAAGAGGAGGTTAAAGTAAAGGTTCCTCCGAGAGGTAATGAAAGAGATTCCGACCTTAAACTGCGCCTTCTGGGTCAGACCCTTGGCATGGGACTCCTCCAGCCACCGGGCGAATCGCCCCCGAAGCAGGGGGGCCTGGGTCAAGACCACCTGGGCATCTCCCCACTCTTGCCCAGGGGTTCTCACCAGGCCAATCTTCCTTCCAACCCGTTCGACCCCCTCGGTGTATGGGTTGGCCGCTACCCACGGTTGGACCTGGCCAAATAGAAGTGGTTCATCCCTCTTGAGTGTGGCAAGCAAGCGCATCGATTCGAAGGTATCCATAGGCGCCAAGGATTTTCCAAGCGGCAGCTTGCGGCCGGGATGCCCGCCGCTGGGCAGAAAGAGGTGGGAGGCTCTCAACCGCGCGGCCTCGATCATCCGATCCCTCATCTGGCCCTCTGTCCAGAATTGGGCAGCCAGGGTGGCGAAGAGGTCGGCCTTCAACCCCTCAGGCCGGATTTGCCGAAGCGCCTCTATCCAATCTTCAAAGGCAT
Source organism: uncultured Planctomycetia bacterium (assembly GCA_964372575.1). Taxonomy (GTDB): domain Bacteria; phylum Omnitrophota; class Gorgyraeia; order 1-14-0-20-64-10; family 1-14-0-20-64-10; genus JACOVG01. The sequence continues at coordinate 3,030 of CAYJSX010000142.1, read as the reverse complement.
CGGCCTCGAGCTTGACCTCCTGAACGACCTCGGCCCACGTCTTGGCCCCTACCCAGCGCAGGATCTCCTCCAAGCTGTCACCCACCCTCTTAACGAGAGCAGCCTCCAGCTCATCCAAGGACGGAGGATCCCGAAAGGTGATCCCATCGACCCACCCTTTCCGGTACCACTCCTCTGCGCGCTCCACCCTCTTGGCGAAATTTTTCTTGGACTTTTCTCTGTCTTCCCAAGGTTCATTCTCTTTCAAAGGCCGGGTGGCAATCTCCAGGGTTACCGTCTGCTTACCATCGCTTAGCCGCTCTTCCAGAGAACCCAACCTTTGCCGAATCTTCCCGGAGTCCTCTCGAGCCGCTGGATCTTTCTCCTCCAACCCTGCACGTTTGGAAATGGTACCGGTTTTATTGAGCTTTTCCTCCAGGCCGGATTTGGCCGGTTGGGGGCGCAGGGCCAGGGCGGGGGAAGCTTGGGAAAGGGCCAGGGCAAGGCAGATGAGAAGCGAGGTTGTGCGCTTGGGAAGATCGCTTACGCTGTCGGTTTGGAAAGGGCTGCGCATAGTTGGGTTAGTAAAGGGTGCCAGGTTAAAACCTGGCACCCATTACCGCTTAAGGGGCGCCGACGGATACCCCGAGCTTCCGTAGGCGATGCAAGATCTGGTGATCCTGGAGCTCCTCGGCCATCCGCTGAGCGGTTTCTCGAAGATACCCCATGTCCAAACGTCCACGATGCCGGAGGAAGAGACCCTGCATATCCAGGAGGTCTTTAGGCCGGCCGGGAAGTAACTTAAGGAGTATCAAATCCTCGGGCGAGGGGAAATGGGCTACCCGGTGATGAAGGCGCAGTTTCTTGGACCGACGCCACATCTGATCCTCCAGCGGTGTGGAAGCAACCAGACAATCCACGGGAATCCCGCGATAGGTAAGCCGGAACGTTCCAGTTTCCGCGACCTGCCACTGGACCTCTCGAAGGCTGAACGTAAATCCTCGATGCTTGGCCTGCCGAAGGAAGTGGAGGAGTTCGCTGGGTTTGAGAAACAAAAGGAAATCCAGATCTTGGGTCAGGCGGGCTTCCCCTAACATGCCGACGGCCAACCCTCCAATCACGAGATGGTGTTTGCCGGTGGAATGGAGAAGGTCGAGAAAAGCTCCGTAGGCCTCTTCCAGGGTAACTGGTTTCACGATCTTCTTAAGAGGCGCTTGCCGAATGAGATGGGGTGGTCGTCTTTAGAAAAGTGGAGCTCCAAGGCCAGGCGGGAACGGAGAAGCCGCTCCAGAACCGCGGCGCTCTCCCGATAGGTCATGCGCTGCAACCGGAGAGCTCGCTCCCGCTCAGATTTCTCGGTATAACGCCGGATGGACTTCACCATAGGTAACCATTCCTTCAAGGGCTGGGTGCCAGGTTAAAACCTGGCACCCATTACCGCTGTGGGGCGCCGACGGCCGCCTCGAGCTTGACGACCTCTTTCTTGGGGGCCACCCTCCAGAAGGCGGGCACCACGGTGGACCAGTTGGTCAGGATCTCCTGCGCCCTTGCGCTCCCGGTAAGCTCCGCGTGCCGGAGGATCATCGACTTTAAGAGATCCTCCTCCTCAGGGTCTTCCACCCGGTGAAGCTCGACCAGGGCCGGGTTGAGCCGCTGGGGGAAGGTCCCTTCGACGTCCAGGACAAAGGCCGAGCCGCCGGTCATGCCGGCGCCGAAGTTGCGGCCGGTGGATCCTAAGATCGCCGCGACACCGCCAGTCATGTACTCGCAGCCGTGGTCGCCGATCCCTTCCACCACGGTCCGGCCGCCGGAGTTGCGGACACAGAAGCGCTCGCCAGCCCGGCCGTTCACGTAGAGGGTGCCTCCGGTGGCGCCATAGAGGCAGGTGTTCCCGATCAAGACGAGCTCTTCGGGTTTGGCCTGGATGCGGGGATTCGGTTTGACGATGATCTCACCGCCGTGCATCCCCTTGCCCACGTAGTCGTTGGCGTCGCCGGTTAGACTCAAGCGCACCCCGTTGATCAGGAAGGCGCCGAACGACTGCCCGGCCGAACCGGCAAGCTGTACCTCGATCGCCGAGCCGCCCGGCAGGCCGGCATCGCCATACCGGCAGGCAATTTCATAGGAGAGTCGGGTGCCGATCGCCCGCTGGTGATTCTTGACAGGAAAGCGCAGGGTCACCCGAGCCCGGCCCTCCAGGGCGGGTCTGGCCTCGCTCAAGATCTGTTCATCGAGCGGATGATCCCCCTGGCGGTCGTTGCGCTCGGTGAGGCAGCGCCTGGGCCGCTGGCCGCTGGGATCGGGGTCGGCCAGGAGCATGGACCAGTCGATCGTGGACCATTTGGGATGCTCCGCGGCCTTGGGCTTCACCTTGAGAAGTTCCACCTTGCCGACAATCTCATCCAGCGATCGGTATCCCAAGCTGGCCAAGAGCTGGCGGACCTCTTCGGCCACAAAGGTGAAGAAGTTCACCACCAGGTCCGGCGGGCTCTTGAATTTGGCGCGCAGCTTGGGGTCCTGGGTGGCCACGCCGACCGGGCAGGTGTTGAGGTGGCACTGGCGAACCATGCAGCAGCCGGCCGCCACCAGGGCCGCCGTGCCAAAGTTGTACGACTCGGCCCCCAGGAGGGCAGCCATCACGATGTCTCGGCCGGTCTTCATGCCGCCGTCGGTGCGTACCGTGATCCTGGAGCGAAGGTCGTTCATCACCAGAACCTGCTGGGTCTCAGCCACCCCGAGCTCCCAGGGGCTTCCAGCATTCTTGATGGAGGAAATGGGACTGGCCCCGGTGCCGCCGTCGTGTCCGGCGATGTGGACCACGTCGGCATACCCCTTGGCCACCCCGGCGGCGATCGTGCCTACACCGGCCTCGGAGACCAGCTTGACACAGACCTCGGCCTGGGCGTTGGACTGCTTCAAATCGTAGATGAGCTGGGCCAGATCCTCGATGGAATAGATGTCGTGGTGGGGTGGCGGGGAAATCAGGGTGACTCCAGGCACCGAGTGCCGAACCCGGGCGATCTCCTCGGAGACCTTGTGACCGGGAAGCTG